>CAZEZQ010000222.1:0-7692 GCA_964516245.1 uncultured bacterium
GACATTGAATACACTCAAACATTCTCAAGTGGAACGCCAGCAGCGGACGCCCAAGCGGCGGTTCGGGCCCTGGTGTTTGATCCCAATGAAAATGCGGTTGTACCGGGGAATACTGAAGAGACCGCATTTACTGTCTCTGTAGATGATGGCGATGTAACAACCAACAGCGATGCGGAGATTTCGGTTATTGCTGCTTCGATAAACGATGCGCCTACTTTCAACGATGGCGCAACAGCCAACCAGTCGATTAATGAAGATAGCGGTGCTGTTTCTATTCTTTCCCTTTTGGATGTAACCGACCTAGATTTTGGACAGACGTTAATTTGGAACGAATCCAGCACTGATCCGGCTGACAATGGAACAGTGTCAATATCTGGAACTACTTCCACAGGCGGCTCCAACCTAACACCCACAACGGTAACTTATACACCAGACGCCGATTTTTTTGGAACCGATATATTTTCTTTCGAGGTTAGCGATGGATCGCAAACCGACTCCATTGAAATCACGATCACTGTTAACGATGCACCGGATATTACAGCCGTAACGCCGCCTACGGGGACATTCGGAGTTGGGAATAACATCGATATTACAGTTGCTTTTGATGAAGCAGTGCTTGTGTCAGGGAATAATTCCACGCTTGAGTTGGATGTGGGCGGCACCACCCGCCAAGCCGGATTCTTGACCGGCTCAGGCTCGGCGATCCTGACGTATCGATACACAGTATCATCGGGTGATAATGATACAGATGGAATAGATATAATCGCGAACGGCATAACCACGGCCGGTGACACTTTCACAGACAACGATGGTGATACCAATACAGCCGATCTATCATTTTCCGCAGTGAACAATAGCAATGTACTGGTAGACACGAACGCTCCCATTGTAGGAACGAACAGCGGATTGACTGTTGATGAGGGAGATGTTGGATCAATCATATCCAACAGCGAGTTGTCATCCACCGACAATCTCGATGCAGCCGCAAATATCACATACACTTTGACAGTATTGCCGGCCAACGGGACATTGAAAAATAACGGGACTACGCTTGGCGCCAATGATACGTTCACTCAGGATGATATTGATAATGATCTATTGACATACGATCATAACGACAGCGAAACCACTTCGGATAGTTTCACCTTCAAGGTTGCCGATTCTATCAACAACGAACTAACAAGCCAAATTTTCAATATCACTTTAACGGCACAAAATGATGATCCTAGCGCCACAGGTGTTCCTAACGATATTGCCTTTGATGAGAATACAGCGGGCAATCTGGATTTATCTGCTATCACACTTAGTGATTCTGACTCAGGGGCAAACTCAATTACATTGACTCTAACCGCATCCGGCGGGACATTCACATCCAGCAATGCGAGTGGTGTTACAGTGAGTGGCTCTGGAACCGGGACATTATCATTAACAGGTACTGTGAACAACATCAATACGTTTTTAAATACAGCATCCAATATCCAATATATCGGTGAATCAAACATAACAGGCGACGATATCGCCACCGTAACTCTGACGGCCAATGATAATGGAAATACTGGGGTTGGAGGCGGTGTGGATGTCATACTAGGAACAGTGAATATAGATATTTCAGATGTAAACCCCACCATCGATAACGAAACCTTAAACCTGGCCGAAAACACCGCGGATAGCACCCTGGTCACCACCGTAAGCGCTTCGGGTGATACCAACGGGTTGAGCTATTCGATCACCGGGGGGAATACCGATGTGGATGCGGATACCAACCCTGCGTTTGCTATTGATAACTCGGGGCAGATTACCGTTAATGACAGTGGGGATTTGGATTTTGAAAGCGGGACCCAAACTTTCAATTTAACTGTGGAAGTGGATGACGAAGATGCCGATACTACAGCGGATGATACGGCCACCATCACGATCAACTTGACCGATGAAAATGATCCACCTGTAGTGGCTAATGCGATTGCCGATCAAAACGCGACAGAAGACCAGGCGTTTTCGTTTCAATTCGCTGCCAATGTTTTTAATGATCCTGATGGAGATTCATTGGCCTATACTGCCGGGCTCAACGGCGGCGGCAGCTTGCCGGGGTGGTTGAGCTTTGCCTCGGGTACGCGAACGTTTTCCGGCACGCCTGAAAATGATGATGTTGGAACCATCACAATCGATGTGACAGCGGATGATGGAACGAATACGGTAACCGATACATTTGACTTGACCGTCATCAATGTGAACGACGCTCCTGTGTTGACTGTACCCTCCCACAGCGTGCAGTTTTTGAACACGCCGGTGATTGTGAATCCCCAAATCACCGTGGCGGATGTAGACAGCGCCGATTTTCAACTGGGCTCGGCCACCATCACAGTCGCCACCGCAGGAACAGCTCATGACCGCTTAGGCATTGAACCGGTGGGCAACGACACAGGTGAAATCAATGTCAGCGGTTCGAACGTATTATATGAAGGCAATGCCATTGGAACCTTCTTTGGTGGACAGGGGGCCAATGATCCACTTGTGATTGAGTTTACCACCACCGACGCCAGCCTGGCGGCGGTGCAGGCGGCGCTGCGCCGGGTGAGCTTTGAAAATGTGAACAACACTCCAGACCCCACTACCCGTGATGTGACTTTTGTGGTGAGTGATGGTGATGGCGGCACCAGTGAGGTGGGCGGCAGTGAAGTCAAAATGAACCGGCCGCCGGTCGCGGGTATGGATAGCGCCAGCGTCAATGAAGATGAGGTTTTGACGCTGTCAACCAGTTTACTTCTGAACAATGACAGCGATCCAGAAAACGACACACTCAGTGTAACGGCAGTGACAGGTGGAAGCGATGGCAGCGTTTCGCTTATTGGCAACACGGTGACCTATACGCCGGATGCGGATTTCCAAGGGGTGGATTCGTTCACCTATACCATTAGCGACGGCCAGGGCAATAGCGGCACAGGGACGGTGAATGTGACGGTGAACAATGTGAATGATGCGCCTACCATTACCACCTCATCTTTGCCGAACGCGTTGGAAGACTCGCTTTATAACGCCGCCATCAATGCGGCTGATATCGACCCCACCAACGATTCAATTTCTCTCACCTTGATCAGCGCACCCGGTTGGTTGTCGTTCAAAGACAACGGCGGCGGGATGGCCACTTTGAGCGGTTTGCCCGAAAACAAAAATGTAGGAAGCCATAGCGTGACAGTGCAAGCCAGCGACCAAGCCGCGTCCAGCCAGAAGACGCTCTCTCTCACAGTGGTGAACACCAACGATCCACCTGCAATCGATACCTCGCCTATAACCCAGGCTGTTGCCGGGCAAACGTATACATACAACATTACTGCGAGCGATGGCGACCCCACTGGCGATACGTTAACCCTTACGGCGGTTATCATTCCCGATTGGTTGTCGCTCAGTACCAGCGGCAATGGGAATGGAACTTTGCAGGGCATACCGCAAAGCAAGGATGCCGGAGAACATTTAGTAATTCTACGAATCAGCGATGGTTCGCTCTCGAGAGATCAGAGTTACTTCATTATGGTGCAAGACGTGGAGCCCACCGCTACACCGACAACCACTAATACCCCATCACCCACTTCGATCCCCGATGCCACTCCCACGGTGACACCTACAGACGCGCCCACTGTAACACCCAGCGCAACCATGACAATCACTCCATCACCAACCTCGATTCCCGAGACTACTCAAACGGCCACACCCACGGTGACGCCAACAGATTCACCTACATCGGCCCCCAGCCCATCACCGACCCAAATCTCATCATCTACACCCTCGCCAACGGTTACGCCAGCACCCGCGTCTACAGATACCCCGGCGCCAACGGATACGCCGGCTTCGACCGGCACGGCAACGCCTGTACCGACTAATACTCCAACTGAAATAGCGACAGCCACTCAAACGAATACACCGGTGCCTACGCCGAGCCACACCCCGACAACTACAGCAAGCCCAACACCGGCCAATACTCCTACTACTGCAGCGAGCCCATCACCTACACTGACAACGACACCCACAGCAACGGCTGAACCCCGCGATACGCCGAGCCCACTACCAACCTTTTCGGGAACACCGGAAGTCTCGGTAATTGTGACGGATGATCTTGCCTCCAATAACGATTTGGCTAATTTTCAGGATATCGACGCAGAGGGCAACCGGGCTTTGGCGGTGAAGTGGAATTTTGAGAATGCCGGCATAGATCAGCTGGGATTGGCTGAAATGCATGTGTATGTGAAAGTGAACGATGGGGAATTTTTCCCTGGAGTAAATCAAATCGGAGACTTTTTCTTCATCGCTCAAACAAAAAATCCGTTTACGACAGAATTCGAGTGGCGGGAAGGCTTAAACAATACATTGCCCATCTTTGAAGATGGTCCACAGTATGAGTTTCAACTATGGGGCATTCGCCAAGAAGGGATGGTTCCCAGCTTCTTTGGACCATTCAACACCGCAGGGCCGGTGGAATTTAATTCACCCATGTTTGTGACTGATACCGCCAATGATTTTGCCGATATCACAAATGACAGTGATATAGATTTGCCCACCCAACGCGAGTTGGTGATTCGTTGGGGGGTGGAGGCATTGGGTCTGTCAGTGGATGAGATTTTTACTCATCATGTGTATGTGCGAGTTAATGGCACTGGTCCGTTCCGGTTTTTGGGCCGAACCGGTTTTGACGGCAGCGAGAACTTTTTGCTGTGGTCAAAAAATTCACCATTTTTACTCAATCCAGAGTTTCGCAATGGCCCGCAGGTAGGGAACACTTATGAGTTTCGTTTGTTCCCCATCCGTATGGGCGGTGGATTCTTCGGCCCGTTTGAAACGGCAGCTCCGGTGAGCTTTGATCCAGTATTGGTAGTGACGGATGATACCAGTTCTACCCAAGATCTCTCGAATGGCCAGGATCAGGATAGCCAGTCGGAACGGGGATTGACGTTGAAGTGGGACTTGAGCCAGTTTGGCATCGAGCCGGACGAACTTCGGGATATGCATATATATGCCCGAATTGGCGGGAGTGGAAACTTTCAATTTATAGGCCGAACCGGTGATCCGGCAGCCACCGAGTGGGATTGGCGCCAAGATGGAGATATCACGGCACCGGCATTTCAGGATGGGCCGCAATTCAATACGAACTATGAGTTCCGCATGTTTGCCTTAACAGAGAGTGGAACGCCTCATGCCTACGGCCCCTTCGAAACCGCCGGACCGGTGACGATCATCGAAAGCCAAAACGCATTGCAACAAGCGCAGCAAGCACCCGTATCACCAACACCAACGCCTACGGTTACGCCGACACCGACGGTGACACCGTAGGATGGGTCACGTTGTGAGACCCATCAAATAAACACATATTTGATGGGTCAACCCATTCTACTTTGGCATACACCCTGCTCGATTGTTTTGTGTCTGAATCCGCCGCGGCGGAATTGTGCGGATAATGAAATTGTGTCAAAGGTTTGGCAAGCTGTGTTATGCTTTGATATCAGACTACCAGCAGGTGTGTGTGGATTTGTAATCGCTAAAGTTCACGATATTACTTAGGTGACCTTAAAGGGTAAAATACACAACGTTTTACTCTTGGCACCCACGCATCCTGGAGACTAATACGATCGATTACGACTAACCTTGTCAGAACTTAACAGTCAGAACTCAACTTGTTGATTTTATCAGTTATAAATTATAAAATTAAACTTCTTTTTGGAATTTGTTTTTATGTTGAGAAGCACTTTGTTTTAGAAGTTTTTCTTTTGTTCTCTCCCCCCGCCTGGTATCAATAACGCTTATCACCCGCATCTCGTTTTGAGCGATATAATAATAACAGCGATGATTTCGATAGAGAAAACTGCGCGCGTTTAGCTTAGAAGAGCCCAACTCTTTGGCCAGCATGGGTTCTTCCCGGCCTATGTTAGGGTTATAAGTGTAGATTTGAATGCTTTCACGAAAACCATCAATGTATCTATCAGCAGCAGAAAGATTATCTTGAGCAATGTATTCCCAAATCTCTATTAAATCTTCTCTCGCTTTGGGTGAGTATACAACTTTATACACTATGAAGTGGTACCCTTTTGAGCCAGTTTTCTTCTGCCCTCTGCTTTGATTTCCTCAAAATCAACTTCAAACCCCTGATTGCCATTACGGAACCATTCAATACCCGGCTTCAATTCATCGGCAATCCTTGCATATTCTTCAGCCTGTTCCTTCAGTAACTGAAGCCCTGCCGTTACCATCTCTTCATAACTCTCGTAATGGCCTTGTTCCAGTTGCTCATCAACAAATTCTTTCAGAGTCTGTGGGTTTGGTATTTGTGTTCTAGCCATGTTATTTTCCTTGTATTTTCTTCCTATTCTTCAATCATACCACAAAATCCCGAATGCTAGAATCGTATTCTATACCTTTGAAAAAATTTTCTCGGTTGTTTTTGCTTTTCAATGATACTTTGCCCTTCCAATTCCCCCCCCCATAAAGTCTATCGCTTTAATCAACTAAACACATATTTGATGAGTCAACCCATTCTACTTAGGTATACACCCTGCTCGATTGTCTTTTCTCTGAATCCACCACGGCGGAATTGCGCGGATGATGAAATTGTGTCAAAGGTTTGGCAAGCGGTGTTATGTCTTTAATATCAGCGCACCAACAGGTGTGAGGGGATTTGTAGTTACCAAAGTACACGTAATTACTAAGGTAATCTTCAAGGGTAAAAAAACAACACTTTACCCTTGGCACCCGCAAACGGCGCTATGTCTTTGGTATCAGTGCACGAGCAAGGGTGTGGGAATTTGTAATCGCTAAAGTTCAAGATTTTACTAAGGTGATCTTCAAGGTCAAGACGCGCCGTGGCGTGGTAAAATAAAAACAGCACTTTACTCTTGGCACCCGCACAAGGTCCAATTACGTTTTGACTACCTCAAATTATTTATCTTCATTCGCTTTTGACAGTTGAAGATTTTCGTCGATTGGTTTTTGTCTCTTTTTTGTCGGAAATTTATATTTTTTCATCATGGCTTGGGCTAATTCGTGTGACTTAACGAAATAGTCATGAATATCCTGCGCGGATTCGGAAAGTTCTTTTTGCACTCTATTTTTCTCGCGTAAAATTTCATTCATAATCATATTGATCCTCCTCGAAGAGTTCCATAGGGGGAATGATTTCTAGCGTGTATCGAATACTTAGACGATTTCTCATCCCACCATTGCCGGGTTATTTCAATAAATGGCTGTAAACTCTTAATCAGCCTCCTTATTTTCCTCATTCCAAACTGTATACAATATCCTTTTATTTTCCTCAACCAATTCACAAAGCTGCATCAATTCATTCTCACGATAAACTTGAAATGCATTTTTATAACATGTTTTTGCCTTCATACAATTTTCATTCTTGTCAACCACCTCAGATAATGTCCTATACGCAATGCCCAGATTGTTCTGCGTATCCGCATAGCCCATTGGAAACTTTTCCAACGTTCGAATCTTCAACGCTTCTTCGTACGCTCGAATGGCAATCTCGCAATGCTCTTTTGTGTCTTCCACTTCAGCCAATACTTCATATGCAGTTCCCAAATTATGTTGAATTTGTGCATAATCATCAGAATTATTTTTCGGCGTCCAATTTGAGAGCAATAAATCTAAGATTTCAATACCAAAACGGCAAAAATCTCTTTTACGAAGATCTCTTTCAGCAAAATG
>CAZEZQ010000223.1:0-3780 GCA_964516245.1 uncultured bacterium
AAGACTACAAGTAGAGCTAAGACAACTGAATTCCCCTCCCAAGATTGGGAGGGGTTAGGGGAGGGTTGAGAATGTTTTATCAAGGTAAGATCATAGCCCACAACCCCCTCCCAGCCTCCCCCAACTTGGGGGAGGAGTAAGATGTGGATAAAAATCAGCCAGATTGGGAAGGGGTAGGGAAAGGTTGAATAGATCTTACAAGCATATCCATTAACCCCCTCCTAACCTCCCCCATTGCAATGGGGGAGGAATGGTAAAGTCTTTTTATTTTTTTGAAAAAAATCGACTTCATAAATTGACAAGTTACAAATAATTATTTTGATAGGGAGGCCGTTGTGCAAACTACCAGCAATCGCCGTCAATTTGTTAAAGCCTTGGGAATGGGAAGCGCCGCTTTGGCGTTTACGAGCATTAATACAGAACTCGCCAGAGCCAAACGCAAGCCAAATGTCATCATTATTTTCACTGACGATCATGGCTCCATCGATATCAATACCTATGGCGCGGAAGATTTAATCACCCCGAACTTAGACCGGTTAGCGCGTGAGGGGACTCGCTTTACCCAATTTTATGCGGCAGCGCCGGTATGCTCGCCTTCGCGGGCAGCCTTGATGACCGGGCGCTATCCCCAACGGGCACAATTGCCAGGTAATACATCTTCACAAAAAGGAAACCCAGGTATGCCAACACGGCAGGTGACCATTGCGGAAGCGATGAAAGAAGCCGGATACGCTACCGGCCATATCGGGAAATGGCATTTGGGGTACACCCCCGATACCATGCCGAATGGACAGGGTTTTGATTATTCGTTCGGCCATATGGGGGGATGTATCGACAATTATTCGCATTTCTTTTATTGGAGCGGTCCAAACGTGCATGATTTATGGCGCAATGGGGAAGAAGTGTGGTATGACGGAGAATTTTTCGGCGATTTGATGGTGGATGAGTGCAAACAATATATTAGCGCTCATCAAGATGAACCCTTTTTCCTTTATTGGGCTATTAACTTTCCCCATTACCCATTGCAGGGGACAGAACGCTGGCGTGAAGAATATGAAAATTTGCCGTATCCCCGCAGCGATTATGCCGCGTTTGTTTCGACGACGGACGACATGATTGGCCGCGTGTTGGATCATTTGGACGATATGGGGTTGACTGACGACACCATTGTCATTTTTCAATCGGACCATGGGCATTCAACCGAAACCCGCACCGGTGGAGGGGGCGGAAATGCAGGACCATACCGCGGAGCCAAGTTCAGTTTGTTTGAGGGCGGGATACGAATCCCGGCGATTATCCGCTATCCTGGAGTGGTGCCAGCCAATGAAGTGCGAGAACAATTGGCAACAGGATGCGACTGGTTCCCCACAATTCTGGATTTGTGTGGGATCGAGCAGCCCAGTCATAAAATCGATGGAAAAACCATCACATCCGTCATTAAATCTTCCAAAGCGCCATCGCCCCATGATGTGTTCCACTGGCAGACAGGGAGAGACCAATGGGCGGTGCGCCAAGATGAATGGAAATTGATCGGCAACCCAAGAGACACGTCGAACAAAGCCAAAATTACCAAAGACGACCAATTGTTTTTGGTGAATCTCAATGAAGACATTTCTGAGATGAACAACATAGCCAAGCAGCATCCTGAAAAAGTGCAGAAATTGAAAACCTTGCATGAGAAATGGATCAGCGAAGTAGGCAATGAATGATTTGATGTAACAATACGAGATTACATTTCTATTTTTAATTGATGCCGCCGATTGTTATACTATAATCAGGGTGCGACTCAATCTCACACTGAATGATCAGAGGGCAGAGATTATGTACAAAGCATCTTTGATCATACTTGTATGTTCGCTCAGTTTATTCTCATGTTCAGAAAAGAATTATGAGGACCTTGCCTACACTCAGTATCAAAAAAAGAAGTTGATTGTAATCGAGGATTTGAACGGGAAAATCGAGAAGCAGCCGGAGAATGCCGAGATCTATCTACAGCGGGGGCGGGCCAAGCTGTTTTCGGCCATTGTTGAACTGGAAAAAACAGCGATACATGATCTGAACCAAGCCATCAAACTTGATCCAGAATTGCTCAAAGCCTATTTTGTTCGCGCATATTATTACAAAGTATATGGCACCACCGAGCAGCAATACAACGATCTCCAAACCGCAATTGAAATTGAACCGGAAAGCGCTTCGGCCTATTACAAAATAGGGATGTTTCATCGCAGCCAAAAAGACGACCCCAACGCGATTAATAGTTTCAAACAAGCCGTGAAATACGACCCCAAAATGCACGGAGGGTATTATCTGCAGGGATTGATTTATAAAAACCAGGGGAAATACAAAAAAGCCATTGATCTATTTACCCAGTCATTGCAGGTCAAACCCAACTGGGCGGTGTATCATTACCATCGCGGCGAGGCTTATGAAGAAATTGGAGAGATTGAAAAAGCCATAGCCGATTACGAGCAAGTATTGCGCTATGACGCCAAGCAATACGGCAGCATGGAAGGCGGAGCGCGGGAACATTTGAAGAGGCTCTTGGCTACAAAATCTTCACAATAAAACTTTTGCTTCTTGAATTTTGCTTATTGTGTCAAGCCGATAATTCACTGATGCAGTGCATGCCGCACTCTTCTTTCGCCATGCCGGGCCAGCGGCCTTGGCGGTAATTTTTTGAATATTCATCAATTGGCACTGTGCATGGAGCGCAGCCAATGCTTTTGTAACCTTTGCGCCAAAGGGGATGACGGGGAAGATCCAATTGGTTTATAAAATTTTCTTCATCCTGTTGTGTCCAATGTACCAGTGGATGAACTTTCACGAGCCCATTGGGCAATTGTTGAACCATTGGGAGTTGGCTTCGTGTTTTTGTCTGATACCCGCGAACCCCGCTAATCCACACTGTTTTATCCTGCAAAGCACGCTCTAACGGTCTGATTTTGTTGATGTTACAACACAACCCGGTATTATAAGCCTGTAGATTGCTTATAGTTTGCTGCCCATTCATGTTATTTTCATGATTAGGTGTCAGCGTCACCACATTGAGATTCAAGAGTTGCTGAAGCCGGTCGCGATATTGCAATGTTTCAGGGAAATGGTGGCCGGTATCGACAAAGTAAACTGTCATCTCCGGGCATATTTTTGAAATCAGCACCAGCAATGGCAAACTTTGGGTTTGAAACGAAGAACTGGCAACCGCTTGATTTTGAAACACATCCCAAATGTGTGAGAGGATAAGTTCAGAATCTGGATTGTGATTCTTGGTTGATGCCAAGTTGGAAGAATCGCCGGGATTGCGCTGTGTTTGAATAATATGCATTGAGATTCACCCTCGAGAACAGATACGATTAGTATCGGCAAGACTTCGTAATGAATAAATAAAGAATTGTGTGATGGTGGAGAGTGGGTTAGATCATTTCTAATAAGCGCCGCATCAGTTGTTGCAGCATTGCTTTTCGAGAATTTTCTGGAATGGTTTGAATCATCCCAGTCTCCTGGAAAAATTGCATTAATACATTAGCAAATTTTTGATAATCCATGGTCCCGATTTGAGGATCCACTTGGAGGGTACCTTCAGAAGAATCATCAAAACTTAATGCATGATCGTTTCGACGATACAACGCATGATACGATTTCAATATTGTATCGTAAGACCTCTGCCAAATGGTGAAGAACTGGCTGTTGGTTTTGACGCCCGCTTCTTCCAACACTTCACTTAGCCAAAATGCATCATGAAAATTCGGTTCCACAGTGCGATTGAGTGTAATTAAATTTCCT
>CAZEZQ010000223.1:3790-7666 GCA_964516245.1 uncultured bacterium
TTCGAAATTGCCGGGAGCATCCGTCAGGTAAACAATTAAATTTCCTTCTTCATCGAAAATTTCCAATCGGTAAGTACAAGAGCGATTGTAATCTTGGAGCAACGAATAATGTTCTACAATAATCAGGCTATCAAATTCATCATTGCAGATGCCGGGAGAAAAAATATCCGTGGTTTGCAAGGGTGAATATTCATATTCACGAGACCTGGGATGACGAGACGAAAAATAGAAAGGCAAATTGGCTTTAAACATCCCTTCAATAAAAGAAGTGGAAACGGTAGGGAAATCGATATGTTTAATGCCAAAAAAGCAAGCTGTATTTCTGGGAAGTTTGCTATTTTCATGAGAGGGGGCCAAAACAAAGGTTCCCTCTTCAAGATTTAAATTACGGTCTTTTATGAATTGATTGAGGTTAAAAAATTGGGGGGAAGCCCCACTGATGGAAAAAGGTTCACGGTGAAGTACTTCACCCGATTTGTTTTGAATTATTGCTGTAAGTTCTCTGGTATCACAAATCGTTGACGAGAACAATCCGAAATAGGTTTCGATTTGAAAGCGGTTTGAGAGAATGGGGAAGGTCAAATGCCACGGTTCCATATGAAACTCACGCATTCGATTCAGTTCTTCCTTTTGCCATCCATAAGACGGAACAGCGCTGTAGCACGCTTTTCCTCCAGTTTGATGATAGGTATCCACAACTTTTCGGGTTCCTTTTACAACAATGTAATGATTGGGGCGATGAATGGATTCATTGCAGGTTAACAGAATATAGGCCGATTGGACATCCTCAAAATTCATATCGGCATACAATTCAGAATAATTTGTATACACCATATGTTTGGCTGGGATGGTGGGCAACGCTCTTTCCACTTTTTTTTCGATGCCCCGCTGCTGATAATGCAACATAGTCATTATCTGTATTGGCTTGTCATTGTCATTGTAGATGCAGCCAATCGCATCATGTTTGCCATCAACAGGCATATATCCCCGCGTGAAAACCGTATGGGGCGGCCAGGGAGCCCAACCGGATTGGTGATTTCGGCCCATACCCGCGCTGCTGATATAATCCGCCCAAAAATGATAGAAAGGCTGCACCCGGACTTGAAGATTTTCCATTTCGATTTCAATACGGAGATATCCAACAAAGTCTCCCAAATCCATTTCACGTGTGTCAAATACCGTTAGTCCACCGGGAGGAAGAATTCGCTGCCCCGAAGCGACAATTGTTCCATCACAAGAACAGATTTTGTATCGTATATCCAAAGGGAAGACAATGCGGTACTTTCGGTCAAAGTAATGCTGCAGATACATGAGTGTTTCGGTATCACCTGAAAATAGGTCCATATATCCAGTGGTTTCACTCGTTTGCCCCCCATAAAAACGAACAATGACTTGATGGGTCTTTTGGGCTTGCAACAACGCATTGCTTAATGAAAACGCCGCGGCCCGTGAGGTGGAGGCAATCAACCATCCATCGCAATCTGGAACCTGGCCATCGTCTCGTATCAATTGAATCGGTTTTCCGAAGATCTGCTGTCCGATGAGATTGATATCGAAAGAGAAATACCCTATATGTTCATAATCGGCTAATTTGGGGAGGTCGGGCAACACGGTTGTATGATCGATTAAAACGGCGTAACGATGCACTCCATACTCTTGGAATTTTTCGATTGCGTAGGGTTCTCCCCGGCTGGCAATCCGTGTCCCTGATTTCATCAAGGGTCCGGTTAGTGGTTTGGTGGTAGACATGGAGCGCCTCCAATGAAGTGAACAAAGTATTTAGCAAAATGGTGCAAAATTTTTATTGGATATATTTGAGACCGCAATCCCTTCCATTTCAATCAACCAAAGAGGCCGGCAGACACATCCTCTGACGATAATATAAGGGAGGCCGGGAGGAAGAACCGATTGCAGAAAAGATTCAACGATTTCCCGGTCGGAGACATCACGCAAATAAACGATTAAAATCTGCATATCGTCTAAGCTGGCACCGTAGTTGTTGAGCAAGGCCTGTATGTTAATCAAGGTTCTGTCGGCTTGTTTCACCACATTGCCAACGTGGAGTATATTGCCTTCATGGTCGATGCTTGCCGTCCCTGAGATATAGTAATGAGAGCGGTCTCCAAACATGACACGAGTGGCCCGTTCGAAGGTTACGTTGTATTCGTAGGTCGGGCAGAGAAAATCGGTTGCGCTCATGTAGGTGATTTGAGATGGATCCAGGCCTGTCACTGCCAGAGCATCCATCAACACCAAATCCGACACTGTTTCGCCGCAGCCATCAATGCCCGTCGATGCAATGTAATGGGTGGCTTTAGAAAGTCCGACCAATTCAAACAGTTCGCGGCGCGCATCTACCATCCCTTGATAATTGTTGTCTACATCACGAACGTAAATCCACGTTCGAATCAAGTGGTCTTCAATTTTGGCATGATGAACACGCATTAACGTGGATAACTGCCCAAAGATTTGTTGAGTTTGCTGATACGAGGGGCCAACGTATTGTGGACGGCAGCGTGTCCAAATGGAGTTGTATTCACTATGCTGCACTGAAAGAGCATTGTGGCAAAAGAGTCGCTTGTTGATTGGGGTGATTGATTTTATATGATAGGCTTCTAACGCCACTTTGCTTCGCGAAGCCGGAGGTTGGCCAACCATGGATATCAGACAATTTCGATTTCGAAAGCGTAATAGGGATTCAAGTTCATCTTTTTGGTTGGTGATATCGCTTAAATGGAAGCGGAGCATTATCTCCGATTCTTCATTTAAGAGGTTTTCTCTCAGAATTGCGTCATAGGTTTCAAATAAAGGTTCTAATGATTCAGAAAAAGACAAACCGGGAGGAGATTCAAAAGCAATAAAAGATTCAGTACCATATTCAGTGGTATGGGTTTTGATTTTGTTTGCAATATCGAGATCAAGTTGTAAAGAAGTCATTGTTGTCTCAACCAATGAAGATTTGTATTCTTAAATTATGGCCAGTGTAACCTAAAATTTCAAAATAGACAACCTGAAATTTATTCAAATTCACTCATTATATTGGACGAGTATGCCCACGCATAATTCGCCGTACCTGGCTTGGTTGAACGTGTCCGGCTTTGTGGCCCAAGTCGGTGTTGAAAATAAATAAGGTCCCTGCCGGCCCTTCAACTGGAATGGACTCATTGTTTACATCTTCCAGTACATTATCGATTTGACCCAATGGAATGTTGTTTTGCAACGCATGGATCCGGGTTTCACGATTGTGAGAATAGGAACCGGGGAGTATATGCATTGCTCCATTTTCTGCTGAAGTATCGGTTAAATAAAGAAAGAACTTGAATGTTTCGCTTTTGTCAAAATGCAATAAGAATGGCAATTGCTGAACTTCTTCAACAGTGCCAGCATTTTCGCTGATAAAAATTTCCCGATTAAAATTGAGGTTTTGTGTGCCGTAATAATTTAGAGCCACTTGAGCCATAAAATTGGAGCTAAAGAAATCGTAAGTGGCCGGATAAAAAGACTTGTTCAGTTGGGTACGCAACGCACGAACCTGGGTTAAATAATCCCGTTTATCGAAGTGGTAACCGGCCGTTTCATAATGGGTGATAAAATGATCGAATTCTTGGTTTAGCTTTTGCAACAATGGGGTTTTCACCAATCCACGAAATGCGATGATTCCATATTCTTTCAAAGTGTAAATGATATCTTTGAGGTCGGCCATTGAGTCACGGTAGATCAGCGATTGGTCAAAAGTCTTTGTTTCCGAGGCACTTAGGGTATTCATTTCATCCTCCTATATGAATGATGAACCGGCAAAAAGTCCAATTCAAAAAACGACAACACGATATATAGCAACATAGGTATCTAATCCACGCTATATATTGTTGCAGGCGG
>CAZEZQ010000224.1:0-4850 GCA_964516245.1 uncultured bacterium
AAAGCCCGGGCGGTCGGGGCTTTTGTGGTGCTTTCCAAAAAGCTGGCCCAAATCCGGATTTTTTACATCCAATGCAACATTGCCTTCGAGGTTTTCTGCTAAAACCAGGTTCAAACCACTCAGTGTACTCAATAGGCTGTATACATCTTTGACATCCACCCGGTCCCCTTGTGTGGAGTATTGGGGAATTTCCGTATCGAGCATGAATTCGAATTTATCTTCTTGCGCTTTATGCTCTTTTTCGGCTTCGCGTTGTTCAAGAGCCTTTTCATATTCCATTCGGGTATTGGCCATGTACGTGCTGGTGGGTTGATGATCAGAATAGGTTTGCAATGCCTGGTTCCATGCTTCCCATGCGGCAATAATTTGTCCTTGTTTGTAAAGTTCCACCCCTTCTTGAAAGAGCACATCGGCTGCTGTTTTTAATTGGGCATTTTCATTTTCTTGCGCCAAGGCCTGCTTTTGGGCTTGTTGTTCTTCTGAGCGTCCCCGTTGATTGTAGACCTGTTGAAGAAGAGCGTCGGCCTCTTTGTTTTCAGGCATCATTTTTTTGACGCGCTGCAACTCGATTTCGGCTTTGTCATATTGGTTGTTGTCAATATAAATGATTGCCTTTTGAAGATGTTTGTCGACTTCGGAAAGGTTATAATCCATCTTGGCCTGCATGGCTTGCTGGCTCTTGTCGCGCTGTTTGCTGATGGCGCCCAAATACGAACGGATGGTACGGCGGGTATTGTCTTGTTTCGCTTTCGCCAACGCTTTATTTAATGTGATCTCGGCATTTTGGTAATCGCCGTCACGCATCATTGCCTTGGCTGCGTCAACCATCTCTTCAGCATTGAGATCGTTGACAGACATTACTTTATGATCGGCCGAAGCCAACGAGGTATCTGACGGCTTCAAGTTGACGCCATCCGCTTTGGCTAACTCTTTTAATTGCTCTTGTGCCTTGCGGTTTTGCGGGTCTAATTTCAAGACCTGCTGCAAATATATTTTCGCACTTTCGTAATCACCAGCGCGAATTTGCTTATCCGCGAGTTTCAGTAAAAACTGGCATTGGGCCTTAACCGTTTTGGGTTGAGAAGATTTTGATTGTTGAATTCCAATTGCCGGAACTACCCCTTGCCACACTCCAGCGAATGAAATTCCACTCAACAAAACCAAAGCACAACAACCTATGAGCAATCGCGCAAATACACTCTTCAAACAGAATAGACAGGGTTGAATCCTCTGCAAAGTCAGAAACATCTAGGCCACTCCTTATAAATTTCGCCAACGTACAGTCGGCAGAATCGGACAAATATTGGAGCGGGAAGAGTTACATTACAAGTCCTCCCACCGTTTTCAATATACAAAACCCTTCAAGCTGCAGCTATCCAGGTAAAAACATAATTTTTAAAAAATCTGAGGAAATTCATTCTCACGCAATGTGAAATGTAGAAAGCACACAAATGTCCCTTTATCTTGAAAATCAATCCTTCACATCCCCAGGTTGAAAAGTTATAAACCCTTTACATATAGATAGTTAACTAATTCGATGGCAAGGCCACCTTTGCATCGGTATAACCAGATTTTGAGAGTATAACAAAGCCATTCTCGGTGTCAACTTGTTTGAGCCTAATACCACTACGATGTTGTTCGCCCTCTTTTAGAAATAGAGAGCGTTTGCGCGGAGTTCTCGCAGTACGGTCAATCACTTCAATCGTAAAGCGGCCACTGGATGATTCTTCAATACTCTGTACTTCGTAATCTTTCGTGACGGGTGGAGGGAGACGTAGCGTTTGAATCTCTTTTATCAGATTCACCACTTGATTGCGGGTATCTGAATCCAGCACCGCACCTAGATCCCGTAGTTGCTGGAGCTCAGCAATAAAACGGGTTTTCCCTTGCGGATCAAATTGATCATATTGTTCTTGATTCAGGATATTCTGTTGTTGGTTGTAATATTTTTGCGCCAAACTTATCACCAAGTCCGCGCGTTTTTTCATGGCGCTTACAAGTTTTTCCTGAATTTCCTGGTTGTCCGGTTGAGCTTGGCGCGCTTGGCTCAGTGCGCGAATAGCATCTTGCGCTTTCTGAATGTCGTTTGCCGAAATCGCTTCAGCCAGGGTGGTTTCCGCCTGGTTCACCAAGGTGGAAACACCGGATTGGATTTTGTTTTGAATTTGCTTATAAATGCTATTGATTTGATCGTGCTTTTGTACGGAAACCAATTCTCTGTTGGGATCGGCATTTTGTAATTCCACCCGTACACGGCTCAATTGATACAACGCATTGGTCAACGCGATATAATCTTGGCTTCCCAATACTTGCCTTGCGTCAGATACTTCGCGATCAATATCATCTTCAAGCATGGCCCCCCAAAGATCGGCTAACTTTTGATAGGCGGTTTTCTTTAGTTCTTGTAATTTTTGGAAATTCTCTTGCCCTATGGCGTTGCCCTGGGGATCTGAATCAATAATTTCTGACAAGTTTTCATTGGCTCGTTTGTATACTTCAAGCGCTTCTTCTTTTTTGTCTGCGCTTAACAACCGGTCTCCTTCTTCAAGGTCCGATTCCGCGCTTTGGTAGATTTTGTCAAAATTGTTCTTGGCATGTTCGCGCTGAGCGCGCCGTTTGTATTCAGAGGGCAGAATAGGATATTGAATACGTGTTTCAGTGACATCCATTGCAATGACTTTATCAAATTGTTCAACAGCGGCTTCATATTGTTTGTTTCTAAACAAGTCTGCAGCCCGTTCGTAGGCTTGTTGAACCCGCTGGCGTTTTTGCAATTGTTCTTCTGGAGAACCAAACGGGCTGCGTTTTACCGTATAGAATTCTGAGGAACGCTTGGAGAGAATCTGTTGAACAACAGTTTCCGGATTGATTTCTTCTTCGGTAACACCACCACCGCGTTGCTCGGTCTCGGTAACTTCACGAATGTATTGATCTACCGATTTCGAACTCTCTTGATAGAGATACCATCCGCCAGCACCTAAAGCGACAATCAAAATTACCAAAAAAATGATGTCTTTATGGGCTGAGGCGTATTCTAATACAGCTTCTTTATCGATTTTTAAAGCCAACGTCTTATCCATCCTCTACATAAAAATTTTAATGCTCCTATTTGATCGTGAGTGGTATTAATAGCCTCCCATTCCACCCATGCCACCCATACCGCCATAACCACCCATCATGCCGTAATAACCACCCATGCCTTGCTGCGCGGCATCATCTTCTTCACCCGATTGGTCGTCGGGATCTGGTGTGGGTGTGGGTGTGGGTGGAATGGTGGGAGTAGCGACCAATTGCTGAAACGTGCTGATAAAGTTTTGTTGACTGAGCGTACGATTCACAAATTTCTCCGCATCTTCGCGGGATACCTTGATACCAGGTGTATCCGTTTCCCAATTGAATTGACGGTCGTGCAATCGAATTTGGATTTCCTGAACCGTTTCATCACCCGCTTTGTTTAATGCCGTCGTCACACGATTCAATATGGAAACAAGGTCTTCTTGATTCACCTGTTCTTCTTCATTCTTGATGGCATCAGAATACAAGCCCAATATCAGCGTGCCGGGCGATGTATTGTCTTCAGGATTTTGGCGTACGATTTTGTTTAACAGAATCGTGGTTCCCTGCATTAATTTCCGCAGTTCTTTAGTAAAATCAATTTCTTCCTGAGAGGGGTTGCGGTATTCAAGAATTTTCAAGGTGAAACCGATTTGAGCCGAAGCCTGGCCCTGCAAAACTCCAGCGATGGGTGCGGAATCAGCCAGCGCCACCGCGTTGTTTTCAAAAAACGGGGAGTTCTGTAAATCTTCCATATAGGTTGTAATACGTTCGTCGTTGAGTGCGCGGCCGTGAATTGTGACTCGCGCACTGGTGACTTCGATTTCATCCAGCCAGATATCTTGAGGAATCAAACTTTGAACTTCCAAATACACCCGCGACAGTGATCCACGTTTTTCAGCCACCTGGCCGATTTTTTCAAAGCGGTTTTGATATTTATCTTGAATGCTGCGAACTTCTTGCAATTCAGGTTGGGCGTCTTTGCCCGGTTTGATAATCATCTGAACTTGATTGACGGCGTTTGCTTTGGTTTCCGCTATGGTTTGCAATCCAAATACCGTGGCTCCCATCATCGCTGCAATCATTACGGCTTGCAACGAGAGTAATGGAGCCCGGCGTTCCAGTTCCAAACGTTGTTTGATTTGGGCCGGAGCAAAACTAAGGGCGCAACTGGCTTTGCCAGAGGAACGAATCGCCATACCGATCAAAGCGGCTTCATAACGCAATTCATCTTTTTGGTCTTCTGGAATATTAACCATTTCCACTTGGGAGGCTTCGAACAATGAAACGGGGACCCCTAGCCGGTCTTCTATAAAATCTGTAACCCCTTCCATTCGAACCGAACCACCGCACAACAACACGCGGGTAACCGGTTGGGCATCTGTTTGAGAAACATAAAAGTCAAAAGAACGGCGAATTTCAGTCACGATATTTTCGAAGCCTTTTTCCAAAACAGACGCAACTTTTTCTGCCGGAATATCTTCGTCTGAGTCTTCATATTGACTCGCCGTTTTCTTTTTTAGTTCTTCGGCCTTTTCTTGTTCCAATTCCAGGTTTTTGGCGATCAAGCCGGTGAGCACGTTACCAGCAACAGGGGCGCTGCGCATAAACTGCATGTACCCATTTTGTTCGATCACGATATCGGTGCTGGATGCCCCAATAGAAACCACTGCCGTGACTTCTTCAGGATTGTGGAGGGTTGAAGCGGCATAGGCGTTGTAAATGGAAAGTGGAGCCGCTTCAATAATATCTGCGCGAATTTTGTTTTTCTTCAAAATTTTGGCATACGCATCTGC
>CAZEZQ010000224.1:4860-7658 GCA_964516245.1 uncultured bacterium
AACTCATTGGTTTCTTCCGAAGTGCCGGAAACCTGAAAATCCATGTTGACTTGATCCAGCGGGAAGGGGATATGCTGGCGGGCTTCGTATTTAACAATACGTGATAACTGTCTTCCACGAACAATGGGAATTTTGAATTGGCGTGTGAATGCCGCCCGGCCGGGTAGGGTAACTACGGCCCGCTTTTCTTTGATACCTAGACGCTGCAACAAAATCGGCAGGACTTCTTCGGTGCGTTTGTAAATCGTTTCGTTATCCGCCTTGGCAGGCAGCATGAGAGGGTCTTTACCCGATTTCAAGATTTCGACGCCGTTTTTACCGGCGCGAACTTGCATTACCTTTATAAATTTATTGCCAATATCGATTACTAATTGAGGATTCGCCATCATTGCCTCGAAAATTTTATATTTGTTTGAATCACCCGCGCGATTTTATCAAAAGTCGGATGTCAATGGAAGGGTTCATAGCCTTAACCCTCCCCTCGATTGTAACGAACTTTTTCCAAATAGGCGGTTGTAGGCCGAACTTCGATTGAAGCTGTAGTTACACCGTCAAATGGATCGGATGGATCACCCAAACGGTCTTGATTGCGATAAAATACTCCGGTTGTCGGAGGTGTTCCTTGTTCGCTTAAAAAGACGCGGAATGTGGTTTTTTTGGTAGGCCGAACCGCGCGCAATCTGAAGGTCGCAAAAACTCCTTCGCTGCTTACAGGTACTTTGTAACCCTGTTTGCGGAAATCAATTAATCCTTTTTCCTCTTTCACGGTATTCATCACCGGAAAATCAAAGGGAAAAGAGGTTTTGTAGGCTTCATCATTAATATTAATTCCGGGTTCCATTTCATCGGTATCGATGGCTTGAAACACCCGGGGATTATAGGCAACCAGAAGATTCACCGTATCGATGGTTTCTTGATTCGGATTGGCTAGATACACATCCACTTCTACTATATCACCTACATCCAATTGCTTTTGCCGCGGCAAAATATAGATATGAGTCCCAAAATCCCTGCCTTCGCCTTCTTCTTGGAATTTGCTTTCATTTTCTGCGTATACACGTGGATCGCGTTTGGCTCTTTCGAGCGTTTCGTAAATTCGTAAATTCAATCCTGTGGATCCATCTGTGGAGTCATATTTGGACCCCAATTGATCGTCTCCATTTAGCGTTAAGGCTGTCAAGTAACCTTGCGATTGTATTTGGGGAGCCGTATAGACAAAAGAAAGATTGGAATTGTCTGACTCTTTCACCGGGAGAAAATACAAACGGGCCACCAATCCATCATCTTCGCTGCTTTTGCTTACGACATCGGCAGAAAATTGGATGAGACCATTTTCTTCGTCAATTTCGTTTTTGGTGATTTCATACTGAGAGGATTTTGCCGCTATAAATGATGTGTGGGGGTCATCTCCCTTTTTCATTTCAGTGGGAGGTGTACTTTCTTCACTGCTTGCTTGTAAATAAGTGTCTTCCAAATATAGTTTGCCGGCTGGTTCCCATCCTATGGGGCTCTCTTCTTCTTCCGGTTTGGTAAAGCGCATCGGCATTACCACGCTCGGGTCGTAACGTAGGGCAAATTGGATTTTGTCATAGGCGGTATCTCTTGCGTTGGATAATTTGACATCGACTGGGAAAGGTTCATTTAATAATTTTATCGAACCGTCTGTTTTGAGATAAAGGGTTGCGGATTGTTTTACACTCACACTCGGTTGGCTGGGTGATGATGAACCACCTCTTCTATTGGGTTGTCCCCGGCGCGCTGCTTGCTGATTGCCGCCGCCTTTTCCCCCTTGAATTTGAATCATCCCGCTTGAATCGCCTCCAGTTCCGCCACTGGGAGACAATGCGCCGCGAGAAGAGCGTCCGCTCAACGCGCCTCGCCGTTCTGAACTAGTGCCTGTGGGCGAAGTCTGGCCAGTAGATTGATCTCCGCCTTGAGATGTGGGGGATTGACCTTGAAGATCGGATTGCTGGTTTGATCCGTAACGTTGATAGCGGCTGGAATTTCCACGGGATGAAAAGCCTTCATTGCCGGTATTTCCAAAACCTCTATTACTGAAATTTGATCTTCCCCGGCTGCTGCGGCCTCGAGATGAATTGCCGCTATTATCGAATTGTTGAGTTCCAATGCCACCTCTTCCATATTGGGAAGTTCCAAATCCACCAGATGAACTGCGTGAACTACGGCCCCCAAAACGGCTGTTTCCTATGCCACCACTGACTCCTCCGCGAGAGCCAAACGCACTTCCACCGATGCTGCCGCGTCCAATGCTGCTTTGTCCCCTGATACCACCACCACCACCACCATAGCTGCCGCCGTAGCTGCCTCCAAATTGGTTGCTGAATCCACCACCACCACCAAAGGATGAACCATAGCCGCGGGAATTTGGATTTGGATAGTTGCCTAATTGAGCCGGCGCATTCATCGATGACATGCCAATCAGCACCGTGATGGAAAAGATAATTCTTAGTATGTTCTTGATTCTGTTATACATAAATTTTACCCCTCTTTACTATAAGTATTATCATACCTAAATAATAAAACGAGTGAATGGTGATGGGAGTTAATGGTTTCTTCAAATCTTTTCATAACAAATTTCGAGTCTGATACAAAGAGGTTATGTATTCGGGAAAGTATCGTACCCCTTCCCCACTGTCAAGTTACAACAAAGAAAATTTAACAAATCCCCATATACCCCATCATCCATGGATTGCCTTTTTTGGCGATTCGGCAAAAAGTCTTATTTGGAGCGCAGGTCATAGACGCGCCTTGGTGGGCGTCCTCGCCTGCAACAACAT
>CAZEZQ010000225.1:0-7635 GCA_964516245.1 uncultured bacterium
GTCATGCTTGCCGGTGTTGTCGGCAATTTGTCGCAATGGCATCTCGAGGGCCTTAAGTACAATGTTGTACCCAATCATTTCTTCCCGAGCGAGATCTTTTTTACCTAACAGATTCTTTTCAACCACCGCTGCTGCTCGTGCCAACGAGGTACCGCCGCCAGGCACAATTCCCTCTTCAATAGCGGCTTTAGTGGCGTTCACGGCGTCTTCAATTTTAAGCTTCAAGTACTTCATTTCGGTTTCAGTCGCCGCTCCCACTTTAATTACGGCTACCCCGCCCGCCAATTTGGCAAGGCGTTCCTGCAATTTTTCGCGATCGTAATCGGATGTGGTTTCTTCAATTTGATTGCGAATCTGGGTGATGCGTCCTTGAATATCCTGCTTTTTGCCGGCGCCTTCCACGATGGTGGTGGCGTCTTTGTCGACCGTTACCGATTTGGCATGGCCCAGGTCATCCAAGGTGACGCTTTCGAGTTTAATGCCCAAGTCTTCGGTAATTACCCGGCCATCGGTTAAGATGGCGATATCTTTGAGCATTTCTTTGCGGCGATCGCCAAAGCCGGGGGCTTTCACGGCGCAAACTTTGAGAGTGCCTCGAATTTTGTTCACGACCAAGGTCGCCAAGGCTTCGCCTTCAACATCTTCTGCAATGATGAGAAGAGGACGCCCAGATTGCGCGACTTTTTCCAACAAGGGGAGAAGTTCACGCATGTTGGATACTTTTTTTTCATTAATCAGAATGTAAGGATCTTCAAGGAGACACTCAAGAGACTGGGAATCGGTGGCAAAGTAGGGGGAGAGATACCCTTTGTCAAACTGCATCCCTTCGACCACATCCAATTGAGTTTCGAGGGATTTGGCTTCTTCGACAGTAATCACGCCGTCTTTGCCGACTTTGTCCATGGCGTCGGCAATAATGTTGCCGATGCTTTTGTCGCCGTTGGCAGAAATAGAGGCTACATTGGCGATTTCATCACGGTCTTTGACTTTGCGGCTGAGTTTTTTCAATTCTTCCACTACAGATTCAACTGCTAGGCCAATACCGCGTTGAACACTGATGGGGCTGGCGCCAGCCGTCACGAATTTCAAACCTTCACGGTAAATGGATTCAGCCAAAACGGTCGCAGTCGTTGTTCCATCACCGGCGATATCGCTGGTTTTGGAGGCCACTTCGCGCACCATCTGAGCGCCCATATTTTCATATTTGTCTTCAAGTTCAATTTCTTTGGCCACGGTAACACCGTCTTTGGTAACAGTGGGTGAGCCCCACTTTTTATCCAAAACAACATTGCGGCCTTTGGGGCCAAGCGTCACTTTGACCGCGCGGGCCAATTTTTCAACACCCTTCAAAATTTTTGAACGGGCTTCCTCTTTAAAGACAAGCTGTTTCGCTGCCATTTTTTATACTCCTCCTGCTTCTTATGTTTTTAAATTTTTAATTAACAACTGCCAGAATGTCATCTTCGCGAATGATGACATACTCAGTACCATTCAGTTTTACATCGGTGCCACCATATTTGCTGACCAGTACCTTATCCCCTTTTTTCACTTCGATCGGAATGTGTTTGCCATCATCCTGCCGTTTGCCGGGACCGATTTCAATCACTTCGGCTTCTTGTGGCTTTTCTTTCGCTGTATCAGGAATAATAATGCCACCCTTTTTTTCTTCTTGTTCTTCAATACGCTTCACCAATACTCTGTCTCCAAGAGGCTTAATCGCCATTTTGGTCACTCCTTTCTCCTAAACACTTTTAATGGTTTATTTTTGGATATTAATTTTCCGATATATATGAAAAGCAATGTTAATGCCAAAGAAAATCAGGAGGAAACCAAAATACTTAATGTTTTATAACGCTTTATTTATACTAATCTTAATTAACTTATACTAATGTATATTCTAGAAAATATTCTTTATGAAACTATTCTAACAACATGAAATGCGCCAAAATGGCCTGAAGGGATAAAATACAAGAATCACACACTGCGCCAGGTTGACAATCTACATCTATAATCGGATGATTCTGAAATGAGAATCAAAAATTCGAGACATTTTATATGATTATATTCTTATTTTTCATTTTTTTTGCCTTGCTGTTTTCTGCTTTTCCCACATTTGGCGGGATTCTATTGCTTCTTATAGCTAGCGTAGAAGGTTTAATGGATCAAAGCAACAAAGAGTGGGAGTTATTAATTGCGCTTGCTTTCGTTGCTGGATATATATTCAGGCTTACGATTCATCCAAACGAATCTTATAAAAGCCAATACTGCACAATATTTATATTTCTGAGTATTGGCATGGTGGCTTCTTGCCTTTTCAGCATACAACCGATTAGAGCTTTTTATTCTAGTTCAGAATGTCTGCTTTATCTCGCTGCGGGTTATTTCATATATCTAACCATAAGACATAAGTTATCAGAATACAGTTATTTATCCATTCTCATGATCGTATTATGGCTTCAAGTTAGTTTTGGATATGCACAATTGTTAAATATATACCAACATGAAGATGAATTAATTCGTGGTTCTTTGTTACAACCGGCCTATTTTTCCTTACTTTTGGCATGGCTATTACCTTTTTCGTTATCGAAATTTCAACTTTGCCAAACCAAAAGGCAAGAAATATTGGTTATTCTATCTTCATTCGCAATTCTCGTTATTGTAGTGGCGGCCAAATCGAGAATTGGAACAGGAATCATTGTTTTCACGTATTTGGCTTGTATTGGCTGGGGATTTTTTCCTCCACGGCAGATCAGATGGTTATTAGGAGTGATTGGAATCGGATTTTTTACATTGGTTGTATTCTCATTGTTCTCAGAAACACCGCTACTGGAACAATTGCAGAATTGGCTTTCCAGTCCACGATTGCAGAATTGGATTCATAACTATTTTCTTTCATTATTTGCCTTTACTCAACATCCATTCACTGGAGTTGGATTTGGCCAACTCGAGGATTACTTATTATGGAGAAGTGAGACTTTTTTTGAATTGACGATTTATAAAGGACATTTTTCAACCTTCTCTCATTATATGGCTGAAACCGGGTTTATTGGAACTTTGCCGTTGTTGGCTTTGCCCGTCATGATTTGGAGCCAGGTTAGAAAAAACGGTTATCAAGCATGCACTCTCACCAAAAAAGCGGCATGCATCACATTGGTGGGTTGGTTTGCAGCCACATTAGGCTATTCCATTCATGAACACCTATTTTCCTGGTGTTTATTGGGGATACTCATAGGCCAAATTGAATCGAACGATAGATCGGCAATCAAATACCCCCTAGGCTCAAACCTACAATACAAAATTGAAAGAGCAGAAGAACCATCATTCCATACCTGACGATTCGGCAAAAAGCCTTTTTTGGAGCGCAGGTCATAGACGCGCCTTGGTGGGCGTCCTCGCCTGCAACAACATACAGTACAGATTAAATACCCACATTACTGTATATTGTGTGTGGTCGTTTTCTGGAAAAGACTTTTTGCCGGTTCGTCATACCTGATTGATAGTTGAAAACTACCGGCCCGGTTTGCTGCCTTCAAAACGGAAAGGTGTTGTTTCTTTTGATTTCGTTTTTGAGTTTTCATTAGGCTTGTTTTGATTTTCAATTGTCTGAGTGGCATTTCTGGTTGCATTTATTCGACCGGATGGAAGTGATAACTCATCCGTGACATTCGAAATATCTTCGCTCGCTTTGTTATTGATTCCAATATCTTGAATGGGTGATATTGAGTTCTGTTGATCTAAAAGTTGGTCTTCTTGTAGTAAACCATTTCCATTATCGGGCTGCAGCAAATTTTCAAAAATGGTGTCATCGGTTGCCAGCCCTTGTCCAGGCGCTTTGATGGTTGGTGTAATTTGAAAGACGGTTTCCGTTTGATTTTTACGCTTGCTGAATCCCCTCAGAAAAAACCCCAAGCCTGGCAAATCACCAGCAATGGGAACTTTTCGTAGAAAATCACCGGTATTGTTGGTATACAAGCCTCCAATATAAATTTGTTGCTCTGAAGGCACGATCACCACCGTCTTGATGTTGCGCTTTGTAACCACTGGAAGTTCGAAACGTTGTTGGTCGCCCCGGTCAAATACCTCGAACCGGGCAATTTCACTGGATTCAATTTCCAGATCCATCAACACATATTCCCGGGCGAATATTCGCGGTGTTACGATAAGTTTGATACCCGTAGGGCGGGTCTCAGTGTCCAATTTGGTTTTATTCCCTTGAACTTTGATAACAGTCAAAGGCACTTCTTCACCACTGATCAGCTGCGCTCTTTCTCCATCAGCCGTAGTGATACTTGGATTGCTGATAATTGTGGCGCGGCCGTCTCGTATGGCGGCTTTGAGATTGAAATCGATCGAGCCAAAATCCAATTTGGCAAAATTACCGGTAATATCAAATGCAGGAATCGGATCGTCAAATACATTTTCCGTTCCCTGTAGAAAGATTTCGCTATCACCTAACGCGCCTTCCAGAGTGCCGTCTTCTTCTCGATTCGCATTGACTTCATAGAAGATCCCCATCTGTTTTTCAGTATTTAATCGAAATTCATAAATGTTCACAGCAATTTCAATCATGGCGCCAGGTGTTTCGTATTCCTGGGCAGTAGATAAGACACTTTGCCAAAGACAGATCATACCAATCATAAAATATATTAATAAATCAAGAATATGATTCTTCATTTTGCTACCTCAATCAATTTGGCGACGACCGGTCGATCAACAATTCACGAAATTCATTAAAAGGATCCGCTTCCAATTTGGCATCTTCGGTTTGTTCATCCAATCGTTTTTGCAATTGTTGATAATCACGGCGAAATTCTTGTTCTTGTGAAACTATGGAATCTTCACTCCAAATGTCGAGTAAAACAGGACGAATAATAATGTAAAGCTGAGAAACCTGGCTATCGGTTTGTGAATTATGAAACAATCGTCCCAATAGCGGGATATCACGCAAAATAGGAACCCCTCTCGAAGAGTTATTTAATGAATCCCGAAACAGGCTTCCGATAATGATTCGATTTCCAGACTTCAACCAGACATTGGTTTGGTATTTCCGGGTATCAATGATGGGCTGGGTAAAACCGTTTTCTTCCCGAAAACGGGACACGGTTGAGAGATCGGCATCGATTTCCACTCGAATATAGGGATTTTGCCGTTCCACATCGGTTTCCATATACCCTACATAAGGAGTTACATTTAATGTCACTCCCGTTTGACGGTATTTTGATGCGACAGTCTCAACATCACCGAGATTGGTGCGTTCCAAAAAGGGGATATCTTCGCCCGTTTCCAGCTGAGCGGGAACTCCAGCCAAAGTAAGTAAAATGGGATTGGAATGAAGTTTTACGATTTGATCTTCAGCAAGCGCTTGAATCACTGCTCGAATTTCGCCATCATCACCTTCGTATACGCGGGCAACCACATTGGCTCCGGCAGGGAGCAAATCTTCACGTCTGCCAACACCGAGTACTCCCAAATCACTCTCAATTTTATCATTTCCCGCCAAGTCGGTACCGCGAATATCGCCGATTTCACCAATTAGATCGTATACAAAACCAATATTGTCCTCATTGCTGATCAAAACTTCAAAAATACTGGTTTCAATAAAAACCTGCAGCGGTTTTTTGCCCTTAAAATATTCCGCGGGATTTTCATTGTCACTAACCAAATTCCCATCTTTGTCACGGGAAAAGGGATATTGGGCATGTGCCTTAACCGTATGAAACAACAATAACATTGCAACGAAAACGATAGAATAAATTGTGAAATTTCTTGAGTTGATATTCATGGTTGATCGTAATACACCTGGGTTTCTACTTTTGTTACGTCGATCGCAAGTCCACTGTAACGGTTCAACATGACTGCAAACGGACGTTCCTGGCCTGCAGGAATTGTTCCGATAGGGATTACACGAGTATCTTGAAGACGTTCAAATGAATCATAAACAGCCACCTCCAGCTGTACGTTGTGTACATCATAAAGGCCGGTATTTCGAACTTTTCCACTATAACGAAGAGCAACAAATTCACCCAAAAAATTCTCGCGTCGAACCCGTTGCAGTTCAGCATTAATCACTTTCACGGTTTCGTCTTTTTCGAAATCCAACATGGGATCGCGAACTTTAAATTCACCATTATCAGTAATTCGAACACGGCTGCGCAGCTGTGAATCTTGCAAATGCTCTGGGTTTTTCTCCGCCGCTTTTTCGTAAGCATCGATGGATTCTTGAATTTTTCCCGCGTTCCAATATTTATCCGCTAATTTCATATACGTATTAGAATTTACAGATTCTTTTTCAGAAATGCTTTGTTCCAACTGGGCGATCTGTTTCATTAGAGACTGTTCTTGCTGCTTCAATTCCTGCTGTTGTGCTTGTATTTTAGATTTCGCTTTTTCTAATAATTCTTGAGCATTATCGGCCCAATTGGAATCCGGATATTTTTCCAGAAAGTTTTGCGCAGTTGTATAGGTTTCATGAGGCTGGTCTAACATCATATGTGTTACTGCCAAACGGTATCTTGCTTCTTCAAGATTCTTCTTGTTCGGATAAGGTGAATAAATATATGCTGTGTACTTTAACATGGCCCGATTGTATTGGCCCAATTGAAAATATCGATTGGCTTCACTAAAAGCATTTTGGTAATTTCTTTTCCCAATTGTCTCAACCTGTTGGCTTGTCGTACATGTAGAGAAACCAAAGCAAAAGAAAAGAAATGGAATTAATAAGTATAACCTGTGCTGCGATTGCATTATCCAATTTCGTCCTTATTCTATTAAAACAATAAAATAAATCACTTCGTAATGTTTCAAGATGTATTATTTCAGTTATTTCCAATTAGTAAATAGGGAATCGTAAACTTATTTCTTCTTGCTAAAAAAATATTAAAAAAAAGATTCATTCCGTTTTTCTGGTAGTCAAACAAATACTAATTCATAAATCACAAAGTGACAAATCCTGTTGAATTTATTTTGAAATTTGTCTTTAAGAACGAAATGTGCGTTATCAGAGAACGAATTTCCCGTTATTTATTATAGTTAAGAATTCTGCGAATGATTATAAGTTGTGTAATACTAATGGATTATTTAATATTTTAAGTGCATGGGCTCTGTTATATCAATTTTGATTTTCGTTAGAGCATACTAGAATGAAACCTTCACGAACCAATTTCTTTGAATCAAATCATTTCATTTGCTTCAGTGGATAGTATTTCAATAGAACAAAGTTAAAATGTTGATAAAATTTTTTTCTAAAACCCAAGCAAGAGGTCGAAGTAAACCATGAGCGAAAAACTATATGATATCATAGTGGTTGGCGCCGGTCCTGGTGGAATGGCTGCGGCATTGTATGCATCGCGTGGCAAATTGGAAACATTGGTAATTGAAAAAGGCCCCAGCGGCGGTCAAATTGCGACAACAGATTTGGTAGAAAATTATCCTGGATTTCCTGAAGGTGAAACTGGACCTAATTTATCAGATATGTTTCAAAAGCAAGCCGAACGATTTGGTGCGGTATGGAAACACGCTACAGTAAATGAGTTCCAGCCGGATGGCAAATTCTTTAATGTGATAACCGAAGAAGGTGAGACACTTAAAACACGAACCATCATTTGCGCAATGGGAGCCGAACCCAGAAAGCTGGGG
>CAZEZQ010000226.1:0-7635 GCA_964516245.1 uncultured bacterium
TCCTCGCCTGCATTTTCATAAAGCGCAGGCGTCCTCGCCTGCATTTTCATAAAGCGCAGGCGTCCTCGCCTGCATTTTCATAAAGCACAGGCGTCCTCGCCTGCATTTTCATAAAGCACAGGCGTCCCTGCCTATATTTACAGATAAAATAGGCGGACGCCTGCATTTACGGATAGAAGAGGCGAACGCCTGCATCTACATAAAAACAGACATAGCGTTTGTATCTACATAAAAGCAGGCGGGACGCCTGCGCTCCAAGATGAATGTTAGATTGAATTTTTTGCTGAATCGTTTTCTATATTAAATGACTATAAAGGTGTGCGCAAATGGAATTTCGTGATACATTGGATCGATTGTTGGCAGGCCAATCGCTCTCTGAAGAGCAAGCAGGTGATGCAATCTCTTCGGTCATGAAGGGAAGTTTAACCCCGTCACAAATTGGAGCCCTGCTCACTGCGTTTCACGCCAAAGGCGAAACAGTCGAAGAAATTGTCGGGGCTGCTAAGGCCATGCGGGCTCATGCCGAAACAATATCATCGCATCATACAGGAATTGTAGACACGTGCGGCACCGGGGGAGACAAAAGTGGGACCTTTAATATCTCAACCACCGCAGCTTTGGTGGTCGCGGGGGCGGGCGTGCCTCTAGCCAAACACGGAAACCGTTCGGCCACCAGCCAATGTGGGAGCATTGACCTGTTCGAGCGCCTGGGGGTCAATGTCATGATGCCGGCACAGGCCATGTGCCGCTGTTTGAATGAAACCGGCATGACCGTTTTGTTTGCCCGGGTGGTGCACCCGGCAATGAAGCATGCCGCCCCAGTTCGTTCTGAACTGGGCATTCGAACCATATTCAACTTTTTGGGTCCACTCACCAATCCCTCCGCGCCCAATTATCAACTGGTAGGGATTAGCAATGAACAATTTCTCTCGATCTATGCCAACTGTTTGCAAAAATTGGGGATACAAAAAGCCTGGGTGGTATCGGGGTCTGACGGGCTGGATGAAATCACGCTTACCGGTATGACCAAGGTGCTTGAAGTCACCCAGGAGAGCATTCGCGCCTTTGAAATTTCGCCCAAAGATGCCCAATTGCCTTTGTGTGCTCTTGAAGATTTAAAAGGCGGCACACCGGAAGAGAATGAAAAAATCACCCGAAATGTCCTTTCCGGCAAAGAACAGGGCGCCAAACGCAGCGCCGTGCTTCTCAATGCAGGGGCCGCCCTGCACATTGCCGAACGAGCTTCATCCCTCAAAGAAGGAGTCGAAATGGCAGCCGACGCCCTCGACTCTGGGAAACCTAGTGAAGTTTTGGATAAGCTGATTTCGATAAGCAATGAAGGTACTTGAGCTGTCTCGCTATGCCATTTTCTAATAATGTTTTATAAATAACAAAAGGAGATTACTACTCACTCGTTTCAATGTGCAATTAAACTCAGTGTGTTCAACACCTTACAGGAAATAACGAAAGTGAATAATTTCAGGGAAAAGAAATTTCACATATTATCGATGTATTAAAACCTATTGAACCTTCCCTTGATATTTCCAAGAAAGGTGGACCCTAAAAGAACTTTTTTTTTCTGTAAATTCGTATGAAATTCTCATTTAAATTACTTGCATTTTTAGTCAAGTTTATCACTATAAAGACTGTAGGTAACCTTTTAGCCATCTGAAAGCATTTTTATTTCGCCCATATTCAGGGCTAGGGGTTTTGTGTTTCTTTTTTCCAGGGGCGATTGCCCCTGGCTATCATATGGCGCCCCCGTTGGGGCTGGAAATTTTTTGATTCGGCTAAATGGATACGACCGTAGTGAATAAGAAAAGAATATCTCAAATTATTTGTGTCTTAGTAGCATCTATAACTACTACAAATGAGATTTCTGCTTTCAATACTCTCAACCAAGAGAAAATTATTCTTGCCCAAAACAACAAATCCATTCGCAATCTAACTCAACACACCAGCCAATCCATCAATTTCCGTAATGTGGAAGAGCTGGATAATGATGCGATGGCTGAAATCGAAGAAGGGGGCTTGCGTGAACTTTCCGGCATGGTTCCCGCTAGCCGGGCGCTGGAATATTGGGGGGTAAACGACAAAGGCAACGCGCCAGAACTGTTTCGTTTTGTGCGCGATGGGCGTTTGCGGCAGCGGGTTATGGTACATGCGCGAAATGCGCTGGGAGATTTGGTTCGCAACAATGATTGGGAAGCGATGACAATGGATGATGCGGGCAATTTCTACATTGGCGGCTTTGGCGATAACAATGAAGTCCGCAATCTTTATTGGATATACCAACTCCAAGAGCCTGGTTTTTATCAAGAAGAGACAAGTATCGAAGCCGCCTATCCCTACCGGTACAGCGATGGCCAGTCACACAATTGTGAAGCGATGTTTTTGTATCAACAAAGCCTGTATTTCATCACCAAAGTTGAAGCTGGCGGCCGCCGTCCCAAAGTGTTTCGCTTGCAAAGTTTCAAAAGCAATCAAATAAATATCGCCAAAGAAATCGGTGAGATGGCCATTGAGCATACCGTGACCGATGCGGCTTACTATCCAAAACTCAGTTTGCTGGCTGTATTATGCTATGACAACCTGTTTTTTTATCATTTGAAAGAACAGGGCGGCCTTTTATCCACCCCCGCTCTTTCCATCAAAATTGATTTCGACCAATGCGAAGCACTTTGTTTTGATGAGAACCACCTCATCATCACCAACGAAGATGGCGAAATCTGGTGGCACCCAATCGAACGATTCATTGAATGACGGTCAGGCAAAAAGTTGTGAATTGTGGTGCGGGCTTCTAACGTGATTATCTATAAACACGTTCTCCTTCGTCCAATCCCGCCGCTTTGGCGAAATTGCTGATCCGTCCCGTTTTTTCACACCAATCCAACACATGAGGAACTGTGATCTCATGGTTGATTTCCAACTTGGGCGACCAGAAGGAATCATCAATTTTTACTGACGTGAATGGAATGGCTTCGAGTTCGGCGTAAGGAATGGAATCGCTAACAGTGGTTAAGAAAAAGAGACTGGAAATAAGAAGAGAAATAGTGATACGCATAATCAATCTCCATTATCTATAATTTCTTTATGATGCCATAATTTTGTTGATTCTATTAGGCTATTGTTTGAATTAGATTTGAAAGAATAAATCTATTTTCTTATACCCCACTTCAACAATCTCGCTATCAATCTCTATTCGATTTTGTTATGGTTCAATGGAAATTCATTGAAAAGGAGATATCTATATGTCGAATCATACAAATTGTGTAAACCGCCGCAAATTTCTACAAACCGTAGGCACCGGCTTGGCCGCCTCGACCATGCCCTCACTGAATGCAAGGGCTGCATCTCATAAGAAACCCAATGTCATACTTATCTTTGCCGATGATTTGGGCTATGGCGATATTTCAGGTTTCGGCTACAAACAATCGCCTTTCAAGACTCCCAATTTGGAAAAAATGGCCAGCGAAGGGGTGAAACTCACTCACAATTATGTGCCGGTCCCCTATTGCGCCCCCTCACGCGCCACCATTCTCACTGGCCGTTATCCCTTCCGCAACGGTGTCGTGCACAATCCCGCCCCCGATGCGGGCATTAACGATGTAGGCTTGGCGCCCGATGAAATCACCATTGCCGAAGCCTTAAAACCCGCCGGGTATACCAGCAGCTGCATCGGTAAATGGCATTTAGGCCACAAAGAGAAATATCTGCCGCGCAAACAGGGCTTCGATGAATATTTCGGTATTTTGTATTCCAACGACATGCGGCCTGTACAACTGGTTGAAAATGAAGAAGTGTATGAATACCCAGTCGTTCAAGCCACCCTCACCAAACGCTATACCGAACGGGCGTTGGATTTCATCGAACGCAGCCACCAAAATGAACAACCATTCTTCCTTTACCTGGCCCATGCCATGCCGCACAAACCATTGGCGGCTTCAGAAGAATTTTACACACCCGAAACACCGGATGACCTCTATGCCGATGTCATTCGTGAGTTGGATTGGTCAGTAGGCCAAGTATTCAAAAAACTCAAAGAACTGGGAATCGATGAAGAAACATTCGTCTTTTTCATTTCGGATAACGGTCCCTGGTATGGCGGCAGCACCGGCGGTCTGCGGGGAATGAAGGCTAAAACCTGGGATGGAGGCATTCGCACACCTTTCATAGCGCGCTGGCCTGGCAAAATCCCAGCCGGTATCCAAAATGATGCTCCCATGGGCACCATTGATGTTTTCCCCACCATCCTCAAAGCAGCGGGTGTTTCAATCCCTCAAGACCGCACCATTGACGGCAAAGACATCATGCCCTTATTAACTTCTTCAAATGCAAAAAGCCCACATGAAGCGATCTATGCCATGCGGGGCCAGAATTTATCAATCGTGCGAAGCGGCCAGTGGAAGCTGCACATCAAATCTCCCGGGGGCATACCCAACCGGGGAGATGATTGGGTGGACCCCCGCGGGCCGGATGGTGTGACCATCATCGCGCCATACGAACAATCTCGGCCCCGGGAGTATCCAGGCATGCTCGGGGTAGACCCTCCAAAAAACATGATGCTTTTCAATGTGGAAAACGACCCGGCAGAACAATACGATATTAGCGACAAACACCCCAATATCGTAAAACGGCTTAAAAAATTTGCAGATGACATACAAAGCCAGTTTCCAGATGAGTTTTCCCGCCCCAGCCGTTACGATTCACTTCGCCATATCACAGGAGGAAAGATGGATTTTTGGAAAGAGCAATGACGCTTTAGAGTAAGAAGAATTTAGCAATCAGTGTGATCAGAAATTGGAGCGCAGGCGTCCTCGCCTGCAATTATAATAATGATGCAGGCGCACCAGCCCGCATCAAATGATATCGATGCAGGCGTGACGCCTGCGCTCCAAAATGAAACGAACTGATAAACTGTTATCAATAATTACCACCACATCATCATCAAATTCCCGCAGAAACTAAAACCGCGCTCACCATAAAAGGTGAGCGCGGTACCCTGGACCTTCTGCCCCGTAAAAAGTATAAAATTAAAATTTAGAAAATTGTTCGGACAATTGTTCAACGGTTGATCGCAATTTGGCATCTGTTTCAAGTTCTTTGTTGATTTTATTGAAGGCAAAGAGCACGGTGGTGTGATCTTTGTTTCCGAAAAAGGTTCCGATTTCGGGGAACGAATGCGGCGTCAATTTGCGGCTTAAATACATCGCGATCTGGCGGGGACGGGCAATCGAACGCGACCGGTTTTTGCCGATAATGTCGGACGCCTTGATATTGTAATATTCCGCCACTTTCCGCTGGATTTTTTCAATCGAAATATCTTTTACCGGCCGGTCGTAAATCTCACCAAGTACCCGCGCGGCAAATTCAAGATCGATTTTTTCATTGCTAAATTGCGCGTGCGCCGTAATTTTTGAAAATGCGCCTTCGAGTTCACGAATCGAAAAACGCACCTTGCTGGCGATAAATTCCAACACATCGTCAGCCAAAGAAACCTGATTCACATCACACTTTTGCCGCAAAATCGCCAAGCGCATTTCAAAATCAGGCGGTGCGATATCCACAATCAGTCCCCATTCAAATCGCGAACGCAAACGGTCTTCTATTGTTGGAATATCTTTTGGAGGCCGGTCGCAAGAAATCACGATTTGTTTTTTGCGGTTGTGCAATGCGTTGAATGTGTGGAAAAATTCTTCTTGAGTTGATTCTTTGCCCGCCAAAAAATGGATATCGTCGATTAACAAAACATCCACATTTCGAAAGGTATGTTGAAACGAAAGCCGCTCATTACGCTTAATAGCGTCGATAAATGAATTTACAAACTGTTCGGCCGAAAGATACAGCACTTCTTTTCCAGGAAAATTACCTGTAATGGTGTTGCCGGTTGCCTGCATAAGATGGGTTTTTCCCAACCCAACCCCACCATAAACAAATAGGGGATTGTACGACTGGGCTGGCGAATGCGAAACCGCTTGGGCCGCCGCATAAGCCATTTTGTTGCATGTGCCTACCACAAAGTTATTGAAATCGTATTTATTGTTAATGGGCTCAAATTGGGTTCCCGATTTGTATAATGAATCTGCATGTTCAGATGGCTTGTCGACAGTGCGTTCTTTTCCATATTCACCCATCAAAGGCCCTATCAAATGGATTTCAACCCGTGTCTCTTGTTTCAGAATTTTGGAAAATATATCAGATAATAACTTGGTATAATATTTCTCAATATGATCGCGGCGATAACCGCTTGGGACTCCTAAAATCAACTCTCCTTGATTGTGCTCCAATACTTGTACATCCTCAAACCAATCTTCCAGTTCTTCCAATGAAATCATTTCCCGCAATAATTTCTCCGCTCTGGACCATAGGTTTCGGATCTCTATATTCTCAACTCCGAAATCTTGTGTCGACGCGGGCATATAAACCATTTTCCGACCTCCATTTAATAGGACAAACCCATCATTCTGCGATTCTCATTGTTGGCACATATCCATATAGAATCTAAGCGACACGCAAAAAAACACCCAACTGATTAATTTATAGACAAAATAACCCCAATGCTACAAAATCTATAGAATTCGTAGCCGCCTATTAATAACTTTCCTTGCTCAACACATACTCATCAAGGGGAAAAAAGGAATTTCAAAATACCACTCAAGAGGAGCGGCACCCAAAGCAATCTAATGTAAATTAAATCATATATAAAATCCAAGCAGATGGATTTCAAAGGCTTTCTCTCAAGATATTCCACGTAACTTTTCATACAAAACAAGTTATCCACAGATCTATCCACAGATTACTAACACCCTGAATTTTTTTATCTTATGCTTTGTTCTACCCCAATATATTTAGCATTCTATTGAACTGAGCGCAATAGCTAAATTCTCATTTGCCACCTTCTCCCAGTTTCAAATATAAGATAAGCAGTTGTAAATAAACACTTTATCAAATTGAAAAAAAATTGCGAAAATTTTTTATGTTGTAGTAACTATAATTTCAATTAAATCAATGCTAAGATTATGATTTCAGTTGAGATAGAAAAAAATTGACCCCTTTTTTACAAGTTGATCAACCTTTGCCCAAATTTGGCTCGCATGAAATATATATATATTTATAACCATTTCAATTTTATAGGTTTACATGCCCTAACACAGATTTAACATTGAGAAAAAAACAATATCTTTCAGTTTGATCTAACGTGTTGGTTTTATCTAATTCCATACAAGCAAATAAGTAATCTTCACTACCATTACACTCGCAATTATCTCTAGTAAAGATCAAACACTAAAACTAGACTATTAAAACTTTATAATCAGGATATGAAAATTGCATATTGCTCATAAACAAGTGCATTGTCACACATGAAATGACGGCAATACATTTTGATATTCGAAGCCCTGAGGAGGGCGAGGCTCCCGCCGAGCCGTGTTATTGGTGGGAGGGCGAGGCTCCCGCTGAGCCGTGTTATTGGTGGGAGGGCGAGGCTCCCGCCGAGCCACTGGTTGTATAAGTGATTAAGTTTGGGTTAAAATATCACCCCTCAATCCCTATGTGACACACTACTAGTGGTTTGTCAATCATGGATTGATGGGTTGGATTGATGGGTTGGATTGATGGGTTGGATTGATGGGTTGG
>CAZEZQ010000227.1:0-351 GCA_964516245.1 uncultured bacterium
GTTCTCGGGTACGCAAAACTCGGTCTCTTTCTTCACTGCCTTCGGGCAACAAGGCTTCAGCATTGCGCAAAGAGTCTCTCCATTCTTCATAATCTTCCTGCATAAACTCTTCCATGGTCATTTGGGGAGAAAAAGTTAAATCATAGGGAGTTTCGTTATAGTCGCCCGGACCGCCACGTCCTCCCCGATTTCTTACGCCTTCCTGATTATCTCCCCGCTGCAAACCTTCCTGACCTTGGCCATTATTATTCTCTCCGTTTGGTTGATTGCCTTGTTGTTGTCCACTCGGTTGGCCTTGACCTTGTTGACTGCCGGACTCTTGCCCTTGCTGGTTCTGTCCCTGTTGCTGGC
>CAZEZQ010000227.1:451-7626 GCA_964516245.1 uncultured bacterium
TGGCTTGCTGACTTTGCTGATTTCCACCTTGCTGTTGGCCAGACTGTTGCCCTTGCTGACTGCCTTGCTGGTTCTGGCCCTGTTGCTGGCCGGATTGCTGTCCTTGTTGTCCTTGTTGACTGCCTTGCTGGTTCTGTCCCTGTTGCTGGCTGGCTTGCTGACTTTGCTGATTTCCACCTTGCTGTTGGCCAGACTGTTGCCCTTGTTGACTGCCTTGCTGGTTTTGTCCCTGTTGCTGTCCGGATTGCTGCCCTTGCTGTTGCCCGGCTTGCTGACCTTGCTGGACTTGTCCAGACTGTTGCTGCCCTGATTGATTGCCTTGCTTGGTTGCAGAATTTTGTTGTTGGTTTTGATTGGCTTGTGAACCTGAACCTTCTTGCCCTGCTTGAGTGCCATCTCCAATTCGTTCGCCACTGCTTGCCGCTTGTCCACTTTCCCCTTGTTGCTCGTTCTCTCCATTTTGATTCGGGGCGTGAGCAATGGGACGGTTATTCATCTCTCCGTTTTGACTCCCGTCTTGCTGAGCATCCGTTTCATCACCTTGCAGCAAGTCTCGCATAGAGCGCAAAGCCATTTGCATGCCTTCGAGTTCGTTTTCAACCATCAAGTCTGCGACTTTGTCTAATTCTTCTGCGGATTGATCCAGTTTTTGCTTAATGGTTTCCTCTTGCGCTATAGCTTCCTTCCAGATGCCATATTCGATTAACGGAATTTGGTTTTCACGGTTGATATCTTCCAATATCCCGCGCTGGCTGGTTTCACGCAGCCAATCTCCCAATTCACGGGACATCAGCGGTTGGCTCTCTTTCGAGCGTTCTGCCAAACTGCTGGCTTCTTCAATCAATTGCATAAATTCATCTGCCAGTTCTTCTTTTTGCCGCCGCAATTCCATCTTTTCAGCTTCTGAAGAATCAGACATCGCCATGGGAGATTCTTGTTCTTCTTGCAACTCTTTCAAACCTTCCAAAATCTCATTTTCTTTTTCCTGCATTTGATTCATCTTCTCTTGCAGCGAGCGCATTCGCTGCGCCGCGGCCGCCCGGGAATCATTTTGCAGCCGCTGCTTGACATCATCCATCGCGGTAATCGCCCGTGAGCTGGATGTGCGTGCCCGCTGCAGTTCCCCTTGCTCCAATTGCTCCAAACCGCGGTTGATCTGTTCGCGAACATTTTGCAAATCCTGCAGCGCCTCTTGGGTTTGTGGATTCCTCATATCGCCGCTCGCCAGCGAACGTTCCAATTGATCCAATCGTTCCAAGTTTTTTCGTTCTTCTTCGCGCAAGCGTTCCAAGCGCCGTTCGCGTTCTTCTTCGCTGAGATTTTCCTGTTTCAATTCTGAAATCAACTTGGCGATTTCTTCATGAACGCTTTGCTGGCGTTGGGCCAATTCTTTGATTTTGTCGAGAGATTCAGAACTTTCCTGCAATTGCTGCTGTTGAGTTTGACTTTCTTGTTCGTAAAAATTGCGTTCGCGATCCAACTCCAACTCATTCAATTCCGGCCGGTTTTGGCCGCCCCCTGCTCCGCCCCCACCGCCTTGTGCGCCTCGTTGCTGGCGAACCTCAGTCATATCGGGTTTTAGCTTTAACAAGTATTGATAGGCGGTTTGCTGGTCGCGTGTGGCTTGCAGCAATTCTTTTTCCGCTTCTGTCCATTCGGCGGCTTCCAGATGTTTGACCGCACCCTCCATCGCTTCAAACAACTGGGGCAAAAGTTTAGAAGCCTCTTCCCCTTGAGGCGGATTCTGCGCGATGGTTTGTCTCAACGTTTTTTGGCTTTCAAGAATGGTGCTTCGTTTTTCGTTGTATTCCTCTTCTTCCATACTCGAGAGTTGACGCCGCAAATTCCAGGTCGCAATCAGAATTTCTTTTTGGGTTACATCGTTCCCCCCCTGTTGCTGCCCCCCTTGCTGCTGTTGTTGTCCACCTTGGTTCGATACCGCTTCTTGAAAATATTGTTTAAACGGGCGGATTTCCAAAAAATAGGGGTCACCCAACTCTTCAAATTCCTCCCGCTCTGGATTTTTATCATCAGCCCAGACCGTCCAGGTGATCAAATCCCGGGGTTCCAAATCAATGTCTTCGAGTGGAATCATGAACTCACCCGAGACTTCCTTCACCAACGCATCCGATTTTTTCAATGAAATCCGTTTCGGTTCATGGCCCACAATTTCATACTGCAAGCCGAAATCTTCGATCCCATAGTCATCGGTCACGTTAAAATCAAACGGCACTTCATCCAACACGGTGACTTCATAATCTTCCCGGGGAAAATGTATGCTTACTTCGGGCGGCAAATCATCCTGCACGCTGATTTCATACTCTTGCTTGTATTCGTTTTCTTCACCCTCTTCATCTTGCAATACAATGGTATAGGTGTCATCTTCTTCCAGGGTCAATTGAGTCCGCCAGATGAATGTGGTGTCTTCTTCCAACATCAAATTCTCAGCCAAATTGAATTGCATTGTGGCCGAAGAGATTTTCTTATTGACATGCACTTCGACATCGACACGTGTGCCGATCACCCCAGAAATATCTCCACCGTTGGGCGTCTCTTTCGGCGGTTTATCAAGATACTCGGGATAATGATAGGTCAAATTTATGGCTTCGATTTTGGGGGGAACCCAGGTATCGATCAAATACGGTTCAGAACGAAAATCGTTTACCAATACGCGATATTCCGTATCGCTTTGCACATTGGCAAATGTGTGATAATACACATCTTTGGATTGGCTCGCCTGCATCCAGGTAGACTGCCATTGTCCACCCGCCGCACGCCAGCGAATCATTGCCCGCCCTTCAGACACATCTTTGGCCATGACGGTCTGGCTTTCACCCCGGCGAATTTTCACATTCCCCGGCTCAACCAAGAATTCCGGAGCGGCCACTATGGTTTCCGGTTGGCTTTTTCCTGATGGAATCTCAGGCAGCCATAGGGGAAATGAAACAAAAAGCAGCGCCACGCCAGCCAAAGCGATGGCGGTGGAACCGAGAAACAATTTCACAATTCGGTCGGTATCCAACAAATCGGCGAAAGAAAGTTTGTTGGTATAATTTTCCGATTCCTGAAAAAATTGCTCCAGCATCCATTTGGAGGTAACTTCCTGATCCCCTTTTTGAAATTCCACAGCCGATAGGGCTCTATTTTGCCAATCGGGATTGGTTTCATCCAAATGCATCGCAATTTGTTCCAGGCTGCGTGGACGGGTGAGCGGACGATGGACAATGTACCACCCGGCTACGATTTCCAACACCACAAACGCACCGATCAACCACCATCGCGGCCAACCCAGGCTTTGGAAACCGAGCAGCAAAAACGAAAACAGCAGCAACAAGGCCAGCGTGACCAGGCCGAAGCGAATCCACAAACGAAGCGATAGTATCGAAGAATAGACATCCGCGACCTGACGAATTTTGAGATGCAACTTGGAAGGACGATTCGATTCATTCATAATCTTCCAGACTCCTTATCCATTCGCAAAACCTTCAAACAAAACGCGACGCAAACCAGGTCTCAAACAGAAAACATACAACAAGAAACCCAAATACCCAGCGCCAATATTCATTCACTTCCCGATTCATCGTTTCACTGATTTCGGCTGTCGTTTCATTGGGTGTTGAATCCGTTGCAATCACAGGGGCGGTCGAGAATGCGTAGCGAAATTCATCCAAATCCACACGCTCTAAATTGGATTCCTTCGCATTGATGTTGATGGGCTCGGTGATTTGCCAATCCGTTTCATCGGCAGCGCGCCACCGGATAAAACCGGCTTCGCGAAAATTTCGATTTTGTAGAATTGTATCATTATTATTCCAACTTATAATAGAATTTTCGGGTGGAAGTTGCGCTTCCACTTCATCCTCAGATGAGAAAGCCGAAGGCAATTCGATTCGTTCTCCCACAATATGGGTCGCTTGTTCATCTTCTTGTTGAATCAAATAACCAAAACTTTCATACAAAATCGGCACGAATTTGGTGCTGCGCACAAAATTGTTCATCTGCAGATTGGGTTCAAACGACCACACCAAGACTTTCTCCTCCCCATACTGGCTTTCAAAAACCGCTGGGGGGCCCTCATCACTTTCTTCCCCTTCAAAACGGGCAAGCACCCGAAGAGTTTCAGCGTTTTCGCTGATTTCAACATTGATAAAGTTATAAAACAAAATTGAACTAAAATCGTTGAATTGCGCGCCTTGAAGCGGCATAAAAATCGCATGTTCAAAATCCACCCACGAGATCAAATCAAACTGTGTCTTGTCGTTTGCATCGCGATGGAGCCCGTTGGCCTGAAACCCCAAAGGCTCAAACAAGGCCAAATTGGTATTTTCATTGGCCATCGATTCATTTAACATTATAAAAACTTTGCCGCCCGCTTCGATTTCCTGAAGAATCGCCTCAATCACATCAATCGACAGGGTTTCGATATCACAAAGCAAATACAAATCCGTATTTTCAGGATCGGCAAACGCTTCGGAGGGCTGAACCACTTCAGGTTTCCAAGGCAAATCTTGGCTTTCGGGGATTGCCTGCTGCAAAAACCACGTTGAGGTACGCGAGAATTGCAAATCCGCATCGCTGACGATTTCGATATTCGATTTGCGTGGTTCATTCCAGGTAAAATAGCGCCGGTTGTCCAAGGCAAGTTCATCCTCATCCAATTGCAGCCATCCCTCCAACCGGTCGGTTTGAGGATTTTCCAATCGAAAAGAAATTTGAGAAGAATTCCCTGGTGTGATTCGCAGAGATTCTCTCTGCGCCTCTTCTTCATCCAATATCAACTGCACTGGCTTTTCTTCATCAATGTCGGCAGAACCATTGCGTATTTTCGCTACAATTTGCAAATCGCCGTTCGCCCGGTTTCGCACCGCCATATCGGTAAGAGCAAAATTATCGACTTCTTCATTCCCCACCGCTTCCAATTTCAGTTCAAACCGTTCCGGCAAACGCCAATCTCCGCGGTTCTGCGGCATGCCGTTGGATTGGAAATCTGAAATCACATGAACCACCCATTTCTCATTTACATTCTCTTCAATGTTCAATCCTTCATACAACTCTTGAGCCCGCTGCAAGGCGGGGAGGTAGGCTGTGGTTTCCTGGGTCAATTCAATCGTATCGAGAACTTGGCGCGCGCTGCTTCTTGATCCCACTTGGCGATCGTTTGGATCCCACAATTTACTGAGCACTTCTGGATGGCGGTCAAATGCAATAACCGAGGCCCGGTCATCTGAACTCAACGAGCCGAGAATTTCGTCGGCTCGTTCTATAGCCTCTTCAATGCGGTTTTCCGCTCCCATACTATAAGAGCGGTCAATTAAAACCGTGTGCCATTCCTGCCCTTCGGGGGTATCGGCCATGACCATTGTCTCCCATACAGGCCGGGCAAAAGCCAACACCAAGAGAAGCAAAATCAACATGCGCAGCAGCATTAACAAAATGTGCTGAATGCGCCGGCGCTCAATCACTTCTTTTTTGATGTTGGGAACAAACATCAAACTGCTGAATTCAATCGGCTCCCGCTCCGGACGGCGAATTTGATGCAGAAGAAATGGAATCGCCAAAAAGGCGGTTCCCGCCAAAAAAAGTGGGGCCAAGAGTGAAAATCCCATCAGCGTCTTTCTCCCGGTTGATATCTCCGCGAACGGGTTTTTTGCAAAATGCGGCTTCGCTGCTGCAGAAAATACCGCAAGACCCGATCCAATGGTTCGTTGGTGGTATATTCAGCATGATCAATCAACGCAGGCAAACAGGCCTTGCGAATGAGGTCAAAATGTTTCTCCCGGTTTTCCAAATACTGCTCCCGCACCAATTCGGGAACCATATATTGCTCTGCTGTGCTTTCCGCATCCACCAGAGTTACAGTTCTGTCGAATGGAAAGGTTTGCTCGGCCGGATCACTAATTTGCATCACCAAAATATCCTGCTTTCGCGCTTTCAATACTTTTAATTGCTCGATAATCCCTTCCGGCTCTTGCAGCAAATCGCTGATAAAAACCACGACTCCTCTCGGTTTGAGCAAATCTCCCAATTCGGCCAATGCCGTTTCCAAATCGGCTTGGCCCTCGGCTTGAAGGTTTGCCAGTTCTACCAAAATTCTTCGGTAATGATTTGGTGTATTTCTCGGCGGAATATAAACGGGTCGGCCTGATTGAATCCCAATCAAACCGGCATCGTCTTTTTGTTGATGCAAAACCGTCGCCAAACAAGCGGCCAGCATTCTGGCGTATTGAAATTTGTTCACCTCATGCGAGCCGTATTTCATGGATCCGCTGCAATCAAGCAATACCATACAGCGCAAATTGGTCTCATCATGAAACTGCTTAACATGCAAACGGTCAGTGCGGGCGTAGAGCGACCAATCGACAAATTTGGGATCATCGCCCTGAACGTACGGACGGTATTGCGCGAACTCAATCGACGATCCATAAAACGGGCTGCGGTGAATTCCCGTAAGCACACCCTGAACCACGGTTCTTGCCAACAACTGCAAGTCTGAAACCCGCGCCAAAACGGCCGGATCAATCTTCTTCAAGGGGTGCTCCGTCATAATTTAAACACCAATTTGTATCTATGTTGTGTATCTATGTTGTGTATCTATGTTGTGGGGGTTTTCTTGTTAAGTCTCCCCCAAGTTGGGGGAGATTTAGAGGGGGTTGAAATTTTATGACCCCACACACTTACTTCAACCCCGATTTCGGTTCAGGCACGGTCTCGATCAGCTGATCCAAAATTTGTTTCACACTCACATGATCCGCTTCCGCCCGGAAATTCACGATCACCCGATGCCGCAATACTGGATGCGCCACCGCCCGCACATCTTCACACGCAACATGAAACCGCCCCTGCAATAAGGCCCGCGCTTTCGCCGCCAGGATCAAATTCTGCGAACCTCGCGTTCCAGCGCCCCAGCCAACCCATTGCTTGACGAAATCTGGAGACTTCTCCTGCGCGGGTCTTGTGGCTTGCACCAAATGCACCGCATAGCGGGCGATTGGTTCTGCCACCGGCACCAATCGCACCAGCCGCGAAAAATTCAACATGTCTTCTCCACTAAACACATGCTGCAGCGATTCGTCTTCTTTGGATGTGGTTTTCAACACCACTTCCAGCTCTTCTTCTTCGCTTAAATAATCAATCATAATGTTGAACATAAACCGGTCGAGCTGCGCCTCGGGCAG
>CAZEZQ010000228.1:0-7613 GCA_964516245.1 uncultured bacterium
GTTGTTGCAGGCGAGGACGCCTGCGCTCCAAAAAAGACTTTTTGCCGAATCGCCATATAATGAGCATCTCCCTTACCCCCCTCCTACCCTTCACGCCACGGCGCGCAGGCCCCATTTCATTGGGGGAGGTATAAGCAAGCCATTTCAGATTTATGTATATTTCACTTCTCTAAGTATAATTCAATTTATAAGTTTGACCTGTTACCTTATTATAAGTAAGGGGGAGAATAATTCTCCCCCCTTATCCATTTTACACGAAAAGAAAGAAAACCTTACTTCTTGCGAGTGGTTTTCTTTTTGGCTGTAGCGCTTTTCTTGCTAGCGCTCTTTGTCTTGGCACTGCTTTTCTTCGAGGTGCTCGATTTGCTTTCATCTTCCAAAGCCACAGCCAACGCTGCCGCATGGCGCGCGATAGGAACCCGGAAGGGTGAGCAGGAAACGTAATCCAAACCGATTCGATGGCAGAATATCACCGATTCTGAATCGCCGCCGTGCTCACCGCAGATGCCCAGTTTGATATTGGGGCGGGTTTTGCGGCCCCGTTCTACCGCGACTTTCATCAATTCACCCACGCCGTCTTGATCCACAGTTTGGAAGGGATCGTCTGGCAAGAGGCCTTTTTCGATGTAATCGCGAATAAAGTTGACGGCGTCATCCCGGCTGTAACCATACGACATTTGAGTCAAGTCGTTGGTTCCAAACGAGAAGAATTCGGCTTTTTCTGCAATTTTATCCGCCACCAGGCACGCGCGAGGGATCTCGATCATGGTGCCGAACATATGGGGGATTTTTTTCAATCCAAATGTATTCAACACTTCTTTGTAGACCTGCTGGGCAATTTCGAATTGATTATCAAGTTCTTGTTCCAAACTCACGACCGGAATCATGATTTCAGGATAGGGTTTTTTCTTGTCTTTCAGTAATTCGGCCGCCGCGGTCAAAATCGCCCGAATTTGCATTTCGGCCACTTCTGGATAGGTGACCCCCAAACGAACGCCGCGATGCCCCATCATGGGGTTGATTTCATGCAAGCCTTCTGCCCGCCGGTTAAATTCGCTGGTGCTGATGTTTAATTCCTTGCATAAGCGGTCGATTTCTGCTTTGTCTTGAGGGACAAACTCGTGCAAGGGCGGGTCGAGCAAGCGAATGGTCACCGGCATGTTGTTCATAACCGCCAGCACTTTTTTGATATCGTTTTTGACGAAGGGTTCGAGTTCATCCAGGGCTTTACGGCGTTCTTCTACGTCTCTCGACAAGATCATCTTGCGCAGTTTTGAAAGCGGCTGCTCAGAACCCTTGCCATAGAACATGTGCTCGGTGCGGAACAATCCGATCCCTTCGGCTTTGTATTCCATTGCTTTTTTGGCGTCGTCTTCGGTTTCGGCGTTGGTGCGCACTTTAAGACGGCGCAGTGTGTCGCACGTTTTCATAAAGTCATTGAGGTATTTGTTGCTTTCACCTGCGTCAATCAATGGCAGTTGGCCTTCATACACATACCCTTTGGTGCCATTCAAGGTCAGCCAATCGCCTTCTTTCAATTGTTTGCCGTCTGCGCCAAGGGTCTTTTTGCTGGCGTCGATTTCCAAGTCGCCGGCACCGACGATGCAGCATTTGCCCCAGCCCCGGGCTACCAATGCGGCGTGGCTGGTCATCCCACCGCGCGCCGTGAGAATGGCATTGGCGGCGCGCATGCCTTCCACATCTTCCGGGTTGGTTTCTTCACGAACCAAAATCACTTCTTTGCCGTCTTTGTACCATTGCACCGCGGCCTCTGCAGTAAATACGATTTGGCCCTTGGCGCCGCCGGGACCGGCAGGCAAACCTTTGGCCAACGCTTCGGTTTTCTCTTCGACATTGGGATCAACAATCGGGTGGAGCAGTTCGTCCAACTGATTGGGGGTGACGCGCTGCACGGCGGTTATGGAATCGATCAATTTGCTCTTGTGCATTTCAACCGCCATACGCACCGCTGCCGGACCGTTGCGTTTTCCAACACGGCATTGCAGCATCCACAATTTGCCTTCTTGAATGGTGAACTCGACATCCAACATGTCTTTGTAATGCTTTTCTAATTTCCGCTGGATGGTGTCGAGTTCTTTGTAGACTTTCGTCATGGCTTCTTCGAGCGATTCGAGATGCATGCTCGATTCGGTTTTGTTCTTTATCGCCAGAGGCGCGGGGGTTCGGGTTCCGGCCACCACGTCTTCGCCCTGGGCATTGACCAGCCATTCGCCGTAGAATTGGTTTTCACCGGTGGCGGGGTTGCGGGTAAAGGCCACGCCGGTGGCCGAATTGTCGCCCATGTTGCCAAACACCATCGCCTGAACGTTGACGGCGGTTCCCCACTCTTCGGGTATGCCTTCAATCTTGCGATAAGACACCGCGCGTTTTCCACGCCAAGATTGAAACACGGCGTTGATCGCCCCCCAGAGCTGATCCATAGGATCATCGGGGAACGGCTTCTTTAACACTTGTTTGACTTTGTCTTTGTAGATGCCAACCAATGTTTCCATATCGTCCGCATCCAGCTCGGTGTCTAATTTGACACCTTTTTTGTCTTTCATTTTCTGCATTTCATGTTCGAGCTGGTTGCGAATGCTTTTGCCTTCTTCGGGCTCAATGCCTTGCGCTTTTTCCATCACCACATCGGCATACATTTGGATAAGCCGCCGGTATGAATCCCATGCGAAACGCGGGTTGCCGGTTTTGGCCACAATGCCTTGCAGAGTGTCTTCGTTTAGGCCGACATTCAAAATGGTTTCCATCATACCGGGCATAGACTTGCGGGCGCCCGAACGAACGGAAAGCAAGAGGGGATTTTTTTTGTCTCCGAATTTCATCCCCATGGCTCGTTCGGTTTTGCGAAGGTGGTTTTCCACTTCTTTCACAAAATCCTGGGGGTATTTCCCTCTGTGCTTGTAATACTCATTGCACATGTCTGTGGCGATAGTGAACCCTGCGGGAACGGGAACACCAATATTCACCATTTCTGCCAGGTTGGCGCCTTTGCCTCCCAGCAGTTCTTTCATCTCTCCATTGCCTTCCGCCTTGTTGCCGCCGAAAAAATAAACGTGCTTTGTCATGTTCTTATCCCTGCCTTTGGTGTTATTCTGCTATGTTGTAATCTGAGAGTGCTTTGTTTTGCCACCCTCAACAAGTAATTACAAAAACCGTACACTTCGAATGAATTTTTATCACCTTCATCGCCAACAGTGAAGGTGTACGTTACTCATTTGATTGATTTTCTTGACTTGGATGTCTGTCAAACACACGATTCGATATCTTCATCTGGCGCATCTGCAACGCCGCGATATACTTCAAAGAGGATTCTCAAGGCCGGTCTGCACCCAATGGTGTTAACGGAAACGGGAGGGCGAGGCTTCTGCCGAGCCGGATTTTCAGTCAATCGGCTCATTCGCCGCGGCGAATGAGATCTCCCCATGCGGCGTCCCAATTCGATCCTACGTTAATACATTGGCTTACTACACGGCTTTCTGATCCTGTTAAGATAGAAACAATTTCAGATCGAACAAGATTAGGTATACCGATGAACACATGGGAAACCAAATTACAAGATTACGTCAAACAGTTTCATGAACTCGAAACCTCACTCAGCGACCCGGCGGTGATGAACGATCGAGACAAGATGACCAAATTAAGCCGAAAACACGCGGAACTGCTGCCGGTGGTGCAGGATTTCAACACCTGGCAAAGCCTGCAGGAGGAAATCAAGGAATTCAAAGAAGCCGTTCGTTCAGATGATCCCGAATGGGTGGAAATGGCTCAGATGGAGTTGGAGGAACTGAAACAGAAAAACCAGGCCCTCGAAAACCGGTTGAACGAATACCTGCGGCCCAAAAATCCGATGGCCGACCGCAACACCATCTTTGAAATTCGCGCCGGTACCGGCGGCGAAGAAGCGGCCCTGTTTGCCGGTGATCTCTATCGCATGTACAGCCGCTATGCTGAAAACAACCATTGGAAAGTTGAAATCCTTTCGTCCAACGCCACCGGCAAGGGCGGGTATAAAGAAATCATTTTCAACGTGCTCGGCGGGCATGTGTACGAACGGATGCGTTTTGAAGGCGGCACCCACCGGGTGCAGCGCGTGCCCGAAACCGAAGCCTCCGGCCGCATTCACACCTCCGCCGCCACCGTCGCGGTGATGCCCGAAGCCGATGAAGTTGACATTGAAATCAATCCCAACGATCTTCGAATCGACGTCTATCGCTCGTCTGGGCCGGGGGGCCAAAGCGTCAACACCACCGATTCGGCCGTTCGCATCACCCATATCCCCACCGGTTTGGTGGTATCCTGCCAGGATGAAAAATCTCAACACAAAAACAAAGCGCGCGCCTTGAAGGTATTGCGCAGCCGACTGCTTGAGATCGAAGAAGAAAAGCAGGCGGCCGAACAACACGCCCAGCGCCGTTTGATGGTCGGTTCGGGTGACCGCAGTGAACGGATTCGAACGTACAACTATCCCCAAAGCCGGGTAACCGACCACCGAATCAATTTCACCTCTCACCGTTTGGAGGCCATTATGGAAGGGGAGTTGGATGAATTAATCGATGCCCTGATCGCAGAGAGCCAGGTGAAGGCAACTGACTCATAATCTTAGTATAAGAGCTATAAAACCCGAATAATTTGTTTATAATAAAACAGCTGTAATATGTCAGTGAATTGAAGTACTTCCCCTTCCAAGATTGGGAGGGGGTAGGGGAGGGTTAAATGGATGCCATAAAGTGAATCGTTTAATCCCCTCCTAACCTCCACGCCACGGCGCGCAGGCCCCATTTCATTGGGGGAGGCATAAAATGACAACTCAAATTTTTAGAATTCACTTCATATAACTGACCAATTACAAACATCTATATAAATGCTGAAATTTTTGCTCTGTGAATCATTGTTATGCGAAACTTTTTTGAACATAGTTACTCGGGACAAGAAGGAGACTCCCGCATGATTGTGCAGGAAGCCTTGGACAATGCCATTCAAACACTTGAAAACCGCAAAGTCGAATCGGCCCGGCTTTCGGCAGAACTCTTGCTTGCCCATGTATTGGAAAAAACCCGCTCCGAGGTCTTAGCCAATCCCGATCTTCCATTAAACGCCATGCAGGAATCCAAATTGAATAATTTGATCAATCGCCGGTCCCGTTTTGAACCGATCCCCTATCTTATTGGTGAAGTGGAATTTTATTCCATCCCCTTCAACATCTCATCGGGTGTGTTTATTCCACGGCCGGAAACCGAAACGTTGGTGGATGCGGCCCTGGCCATTGCCAATGAACTTGAATATCCCAAAATATACGATATCGGTGTGGGAAGTGGGGCGATTTTGATCGCCATCGCGATGAACGTTGATGACGGAGAATTTTGGGGGAGTGATATTTCAAGCATTGCATTGCAAATCGCCAAGCAAAACGTGATTCGCCATGACCTGCAAAACTATGTGGAACTTCGTGAAGGCGCGCTGCTTTCTCCCTTGCGCAACCAACTCACCAAAGATATCGATCTGGTGGTTTCCAACCCCCCTTACATCAAGACAAATGAAATCCCCAAGCTTGATCCCCAAGTGCGTGAGTACGAACCCCATATCGCATTGGACGGCGGACGGGACGGCATGAACTTTATTAAAAGCATAATCGATGGGGCTGCCCCTCTCTTAAAACCCGGGGGACATGTTCTGATTGAAATAGACCCAAGCCAATCGATGATGGTTCGCACCGAATTACGCCGGCGCAAACTATGGGGTGAGTTCACGGTTCATAAAGATGCTTCGGGAAACGAGCGCGTCGTTCAATTTATAAAACAGTGAATCGTACGAGAAGAATGATGCGAAACGAAGCGAAACAACCCACTTTTCATACATTGCAAGCAAGCGTAATTTTCGTGTTGGTGATTGCGCTGGGCTTGTTGAGTTGCGCCGGGACCCCTCACTCGTCTTACAATCAAGGAATCGAGCTGATCATTTCAGGGAATCCCAAAGATGCCGAATCCGCTTTTCTCAACGAAATCACCAAACATCCCGACAATGATGAAGCGTGGAACCAACTGGGCATTATTGCTTTTGAAGAAAACCAATACGAACTCGCCAAGATACGCTTCAATCAGGCGATGGGACTTGATCCATTGAATTGGGCCTACCCTCGAAATTTGGCCCTTGTTTACGCCGAACGAAAGCAATATGAGATTGCCCATGACTTGCTGCAACGCTCATTGAACCTCAATCCTTCTGATCCCAAAACCTATCTAACTCTTGCAAAAGTGTATCTCTTGCTAGATCAAACAGAATCCGCCCAAACCGCCCTCCAGCGCTGCCTGAAACTCGACCCCGCCAATCAAGAAGCGAAAAGATTGAAAGAAAACTTGAAATCGTAAAATGTTTGCAATTGGCCAGTGTACTGAAGTAATTCTACTGCCAAGATTGTGGATTTTTTTTTGCCCTCCTTATTAAAGGGGGTAAGCACCGCAGGTGCAGGGGGGATTCCAAAGTTCACATTTTGTGGGTAAAGATCAGACCAAGATTGGGTGGGAATAGGAAAGATTAATTGGATACGCTAAGAGTATCTCTTAGCCCTCTCTTATAAAACATTCACGTAAGTTGGATATTTGAATTGGTTATGCATGCTATTACGTAAAGCAGAAGTCGTTCAATCAACCCGGCTCGGCGGGAGCCTCGCCCTCCCGTTTAAGTTAATGACATTGCCTCCTAACCTCCACACCATGGCGCGCAGGCCCCATTGTATTGAGAGAGGGATGGGGAAGCAAATTCTTTCAGAAATTTTCAAATTTTTGGGGTTAGGTATTTTTTGATAATCTTTTTATATTCTGATAGCACTTCAAAACGGGCTATCCAGAATGAAGAACTTGCATAGGCATGCAAGTTTTTCTTTTTTTTAATCAAGTGTGCCGGAGGAGGGAATCGAACCCTCACGGGCCGAAGCCCACCAGATTTTGAGTCTGGCGCGTCTACCAGTTCCACCACTCCGGCATGAATTGGCGAGTGATTGAGTGTGACGTTAAGATTTTCTACCAATCAATACAACAAATATGTTGAATAACGAATTGCATTTTACCTTTTCTAAGGCTTTTCGTCGAGATGCAAAAGGGAAAAAATGGTTGAATTATCCTCCCAATTGCCTTCACAAATTTGAACCCTCAAGAGAATCGGAAATTGAGCAGTTCTATGCTATAATGAAAATTATTCAATTGGCTAGACAATTGTACGCTTGTTTTGAATGTCAGCCGGAATCTTGAGATGGAGAAAATCAACGATTGGCTCATGGTCCTACCTCTTGCCCAAGATACAGAACTTTCAAATATTTATGCGCACTACAAGAGCGATTTTCAAACCATTAAGTATCTGCATGAAACCAATGAGAAGCCACGCGAAATCATCCGGGAATTAACCGAAATTACCGACACATTGGTGATTCGTACGCTGCTGGAATATCTACGCCGAGTTCTCAACCGTGACGAAATGCCGAAAAACATGCTGTTGCTTGCGCAAGGGGGGTATGGACGGCGAGAGTTGCAGCCCAAGTCGGATGTCGACATTCTGTTTCTTTATACAAATCAGCTAAATGTAGAACAGAGTGAGTTGGTAAA
>CAZEZQ010000229.1:0-7611 GCA_964516245.1 uncultured bacterium
GCGCTCAATCTCTTCCCGGTAGCCGCTGCGTTCAATCGCCGATTGCACCAAAGTCTTGATGTGGTTTTTCTTCGATTCTTCATGAAGCGCATGAATCATGTTGCATATCTGGAGAATACCGTTGCGGGCGGTTTTGCTGAGTCCCTCTTTGTGTTTCCAGGATTGTAACATCTGGTAAATCGGTTGTTTGCTTAGGTTCGATTCTTCGGTCAATTGTTCGATAGTCTGATTGCCAATCCCCCGCCGCGGCGTATTAATGATGCGCAGCAGGCTGAGGTCGTTGTGTGGATTTTGGATTACTTTGAGGTAAGCAATGATGTCTTTAACCTCTTTGCGGTCAAAAAATTCATACCCGCCAACAACATTGTAGGGTATTTTAGCCAGGCGCAATGCGCTCTCCAGTGCGCGGGATTGCACATTGCTGCGGTAGAGCACGGCGAAATCTTCCCAGCGAGCATTGGTGCGCTCTTTGATGGTTTCGATGCGCCAGGCGATGGTTTTGGCTTCGTCGTTTTCGTCTTTGGCGAGAAACGCGTCGATGTTTTTCCCCCGCCCCCGGTTGGTCCAAAGTTTTTTGGTTTGGCGCTTGTAATTGTTTACGATCAGGTGGTTGGCGGCATCCAAAATGGTTTGGGTGGAGCGGTAGTTTTGTTCCAGCCGAATCACGGTGGCTTCGGGGTAATCGTGGGTAAAATTAAGGATGTTTCGCACTTCCGCCCCCCGCCAGCCATAAATGCTTTGGTCGTCGTCTCCGACTACGCAAATATTTCTATGGCCGGAAGCCAGTTGCGAAATAAAGACATATTGCCCGTGGTTGGTATCTTGGTATTCATCAACCAAAATGTGTTGATAGCGGTTTTGATATTCAGCCAGCAAGTCTTTGTTTTTGCGGAAAAGCCAAATCGGCAGCAAGATCAAATCGTCAAAATCAACCGCCTGGCAGGCTTTGAGGGTGCTTTGATAATTGTTAAACATCTCCGAAAAAACATCATCGTATTTGTCGTCGTACAATGGGGGGTCTTTCTTGCCATCCACCAATAGATTTTTGTAGCGGCTGATTCGCGACAAAATGATGCCAGCATCAAATTTGTCCTGTTTTTTGGGATGCTCGCGGATTAATGTTCGTATGAGTGAAAGCTGGTCGCCTTCGTTGTAAATCGTGAAGTTCCGGCGGTAGCCCAAATGATGAATTTGCTGGCGCAGTATTCGCAAACCAAACGAATGGAAGGTGCTTAAGATAATCTCATTGGCCGGTTTGCCCACTCGCCGTTTGATGCGTTCGCGCATCTCGTTGGCGGCTTTGTTGGTAAAGGTGACCCCTAAGATATTTTTGGGAGAAACGCCATTCTTGATCAAATAAGCAATACGGTCGGTAATGACCCGGGTTTTGCCGCTGCCTGCGCCGGCCAGAATAAGCAAAGGTCCATTCTTATGTAGGACCGCTTCTTTTTGTTGGGGGTTCAGTTTTAAGGAATTCGACAACGTGCTCCCTCAGTCCGATTTCATAGCAGAATGTGTAACATCATACCATCGATGTGATTTCAGAAAATCTTTTGGAGCGCAGGCGTCCTCGCCTGCTTTGCTTAATGTGTAGCATCATACCATCGATGTGATTTCTGAAAATCCCCCCAAACGCATATTTTTAACTCTCTTCCCTGTCAAAGAAAAAATTATAAGACTTTTAGGTATTCTCAATTTCCGATACACTAAATATATTCAATTGAAGATGTTTTTAATATAAAATCGAATGATTTCGGTGATAGGAACCTTAAAGGAGAACGGCTTATGTTAAGTGACAAAATGTGTGAAGCGTTAAACAAGCAGATCAATGCAGAATTGGCATCCGCATACTTGTATTATTCTATGTCTGCCTATTTTGAGTCGAAAAATCTGAAAGGGATGGCGAATTGGTTTCGCATTCAAACCCAAGAAGAAATGGTGCATTCTGCCAAAATTTACGATTACATTCACGACCGCGATGGCAAGGTAGTATTGAAATCGATCGAAGGCCCCAAAGTGGATTGGAAGAGCCCGTTGGAGGCATTTCAAGATGCTTATGAACATGAAATCGAGGTTTCCAAAAGCATCTACAAACTTCTCGATCTATCCAACGAAGAAAAAGACCATTCCACCAATAACTTCCTGCAATGGTTTATCTCTGAACAAGTAGAAGAAGAAGCCACCACCAAAGAGCTGGCTGAAAAATTGAAATTGATCGGCGATTCCACGCAAGGCTTGTTTATGATGGACCAAGACTTGGCGGGACGTAAATTCAGTTCGGATGCTGAAGGATAAACAAGATTCAACATAGTGTATCAAGGTGCCTGGGATATCTCTCGGGCGCCTTTTTCATTGTGGAGAGATGAGTATGGCGAATGTGACAATGTACCACAACCCACGCTGCCAGAAGAGCCGCCAAACGCTAAAACTCTTAGAGGAAAAAGGGATCGAACCTGAAGTTATAGAATATTTGAATACGCCGCCATCTCAAAAAGATCTGAAAGAGATTCTCAAAAAATTAGGCTTGAAGGCAGAAGAGATTGTGCGGAAGAAAGAAGCCTTGTTCAAAGAATTGGGTTTGCAGAACCAAAACCTCAGCGAAAATGAATGGCTGAAAACCTTGGCCGAACACCCCAAGTTGTTAGAACGCCCAATTGTGGTAAAAGGGGCCCAAGCCGCATTGGGCCGGCCTCCTGAAAATGTGTTGGAAATTCTATAGCCTATGCCCAAGACGCGTTTGTGGAATGTGGATGTAGTGTTGGTGCGCCCGCAAGCGCCTGCCAACATTGGTTTCATCGCCCGTTCATGCAAGGCCTTTGGTTGCGGCGGGATTCGGGTTGTTCATCCCAATGCGAATGATCTTTTGACTTCAGAAGCCTACCGTACCGCTAGCGGTGCACAAGAAGTTCTTGAAAGCATACTTTCTTTTCCCAAAATTGGCGATGCTGTGAACGAACATCATCTGGTGGTTGGATTTTCACGGCGCAAACATGAATTCGAGCGTCCCTTGTTTGACCTGCGCGAGTGGGTTGAAAGCCGGTTTGATTGCTATCAAAAAATAGCTTTGCTGTTTGGGGCGGAAGATTTTGGGCTTTCCAATGAAGAAAAACATTTCTGCGATGTAGTGGTGAATATCCCCGCCGAATGCGAAACCCTGAGTTTGAATTTGTCGCACGCTGTAACTGTGGTATTGTATGAACTCTTTCAACAATCCAAGGGCATGCTTAATAAGGATAAAGTAGAACATTCCCAGCGGGTTACACATAACGAACGCGAAAGGTTGCTGCAAAAACTAATCGCAATGCTGGATGATTCCACCTTTTTCAAAGAAGGCCGCAGAACCAATCAAGTGGAAATTCTGCGCAATCTCATCGGCAAAATGCAATTGCAGCAGCAAGAGTATCACACCCTCATGGGGGTGTTAAACGCATTGGAGAAGCAGATTCGCGTGGAATAAGCATAGAATGGTGGGCTACGCTGCGCTTTGAGCCCACCCTACATGGCATAAGGTTTTTGTTGTAAGGAGGCGAGGCTCCTGCCGAGCCGGTTTGATTGATTCACTTTTGAATTATATGTATGGGCAGCACAATCCAAGTTAATAACAAAAGGTATTGAGTATTAGCGTTGGATGTTTCATGCGTTACTTTAGGTGCGATTTATTTGAGCTTTTAATCAGCCCGGCTCGGCGGGAGCCTCGCCCTCCTAATGGCAACGACTGTTTCGAATTCGTGTAGCCCATCACATTAAACTCACAAGCACTCAAAAGAAAGCGTGTGTTCAAACGGGGTATATCCAGTGATGTAAATGCTGGGTCCCGGCAATTTCTCATCTGCCCCTCGCAGTTGGGTATAGCCATGTTCTTTGAATCCAGGACCAATTCGTATTGTACTATTCCCCATGCTGTACGTTACATATTCTTGATCGAATAGAAACGCTTGATGAACTTGGGGAGCGGGTTTGACTCCATCGAGTTCACCACCATCGCGAAGGTTGATTTCTATGGCGAGAGGAACATTTTTTGTTCCAGTCGCTTCAATTTTCAATTGAAAACCGTTTTGGGTTTCTTTAATGCCAGCTTTGTATTTCATCTCACAAACTTCGCTTTGTTCACGCTGGCTTCGGCGTACCCCCCAATTGTCTCGAGTGACGGGCAATAAAGACTCATCTTGAATCGGTTGGTAATAAGGGCCGCGCAGGGATTGTTCAAAGTGATAGATTCCATCTCTGTGCTCATACGTTTCTGGCACAAACTGCCCTTTGCCAAAAAACGCCGTGGCGAAGCGAACGGCGTTGATCACGGCATCTCCCCAACGAAGCGTAAACCAGCGGTTGTTGCCTTTGCGCATGATCGTAGCGCTCAGCTGTCCACGACGAATGCGTGTTATTTCTGAAAGGGGATAGTCTTTTTTGTATTGACCGGGAATTGGTTTTGTTTCTGGAAGAGGGGAGTTTAACTTCTCGTATTCCATCAGAAGGGCGAGTATACGGGCTTTGGGCTCCAACTGTTTCACGATAGTCGCGTAGTGGCCATTTTGATCTTCAATGGCCAAGTAACGCAGAGGGAACCAATAGCGCCGCATGGTGGCGCTGGTGTTGAGGTCTTGCCGGCGTGAGATTTCTGTCACCACCTCGAAATTGGGGTGCAGCAAATAGAGCATCGCATCCAAATTTTTCCGAACCGGTTTCATGAGTTCGGGGCGTTGTAATTTCAACGCCATGATCAGAAAGGCCGTATCGCTGACCGCGTTGTATATAGAGGTGCTGCGCTCGATAAACTGGCCTTCTGCATCAATATCGATGCTCTCGGCCAGCCATGCATCAATACGCTTGAGATACTTTTCATTGGGGTACAACTCATGGACTTGCGCCAATGCCGCACTCACAACCCAGCGATGGTTGGGAGTGTGAATCCCCCCTTGAGCCAATCCTTCGCCTGCGTGGATCAGAAACGGCTTGATCACCTGTTCCAACTCACCAGCATCATGCATGCGGGCCAGTTTGGCGGCGCGGGCGACATGTTCCACCACGAATCCTGTATCCGGAGGTGAATTGAAATTGGTGGTGAGCAAATCGATGTTGCCTTGGCTGGATTGCATGCGGAGCAAAAATTCCACCGCCAGTTTGATTCGGTTGAACAGAAATGAATCTTTATGATATTTGGAATTTGGATGAACATACGATACTGCGCCGGATTCAATAATCCGCCCAGCTGATCCGGGTTGATGAAGCCCGACAGAATTGGGAAAAGCGCCGCGCCAGCGGCTCGAAGCATCGATCACTTGTTGATTCAAAATGTCTTCGAGCGCCTGATCGTGCTCACGGATTAGTGAATCTTGTTCAGGGATGGCAACACTTGTGATTGCTGGCAAACTCCCCAAGACAGTAATGGCTTCACGGCGGTTGAGTGGCATTGTAATAGATACTCCTTAGTAAAATTAGGTGGTCGTAAGCCCACAAATAACTCCTCCCCCAAGTTGGGGGAGGCTGGGAGGGGGTTGTGGGAAATGCTCAAAGTGGAATCAAGCAATCTCAACCCTCCCCTAACCCCTCCCAATCTTGGGAGGGGGATGATCTCCTCCCCCAATTTGGAGAAAGGTTTTTTGGCCCCCCTTATTAAGGGGGGTATCCCCAATCCATATTTGTGTGTGAAACTCATTTCGCATCCGGATACCCAACACGCATCTTGCGGTTGAGTTTTGGGTTTTTGATGATTTGCGGTTCACGATTGGGCCAATGGATGATTAATTCATCGATTGACTCATGCTCACCAAAACCAAAATGCAGCACGGATGAATTCTGCGATAGATAGCCCGAGCCGCCGTCAACCATGCGTATCCACTGTTGGTCTCCTTTTTTGGCGATCACCCGGGTTCCATAGGTAATTGCGGATTGTGCATCGAGATGCACCTGCAGCCAGTTGCCTTGTTTGGTACGGTTTTCGAGCAGGAGCGGTTTGGAATCAATGACATTGAACACCACATCCAAATCTCCATCGGAATCATAATCGAGCAGGGCGCTGCCGCGGCCGCTGATTTCAGGCATCCCGTTGGGAAACGCTTTTGAGGAGATGTCTTTGTATTCACCATTGCCTTGATTGTGGTAAACATTGACCCCCTGATTGTATTCACGGTCCAAGTTTAATTTGTGTACTTGCGGGTACATGTGTCCATTGGCGGTTACGACATCCAACCATCCGTCAGAATCGAAATCCCCGAAATTCACACCCCAGGTGATCAGCATACGGCTGGAACCCATAAGGCCTGACGGACCGGTGTTATCCACAAAAAAGCCATTTTCATCCGTTGTGAAAAGTACATCGGACTGTTTTTCGTATGAGGTGATATAGACATCGGGGTAACCATCGTTGTTGGTATCGCCGGCAGCGACTCCCATGCTGGCGCCTTCCATCCCGCTTTCGGTGAAAGCGCCACCGGATGAGAAACTTACATCTTCGTAAGTGCCGTCACCTTTGTTTCTCAATACATGATTATGAGTGGAGTCGTTGGTGACATAGAGATCGAGCCAGCCGTCGTTCGCCAAATCGAGAAAAGCGGCACCCATCGCGCGCCCTTTGGATGGATTGATTCCCGCTTGTTCTGCTTTATCAGTGAATTTTCCTGTACCGTCGTTGACGTAAAGTTTATCGGGTTGATGGGGGAATTTGAGCGGCCCCATAAACACTTCAATGCCAAAATAGTTCATCCGCAATTCACCATGTTCTTTCGGTTGAAAATCAAGATAATTCCCTACAAACAAATCCAAATCGCCATCCCGGTCATAATCAGCAAAGGCTGCCGCCGCGGCATAGCCTGAATCATTGATCCCGGCTTCTTTCGAAATGTCAGTGAATGTTCCATCGCCATTGTTACGATACAGAACGTTGGGGCCGATATTGCCCACGAACAAATCTATATCGTTATCATTATCAATGTCGCCAAACACCGCGCACATGCCGAAACCGGTATCACCCACTCCAGCTTTTTTGGTTACTTGTTTGAATTTTCCATCCTGATTTTCAAACAAAGCGTTGCGGAAATTGGGATTGGGGGTATCCAGATCGGGCCGCCCGTTAACGAGATAAATGTCCTCATCCCCATCCCCGTCATAATCACCCACGCATACACCGGAGCCCATTGCATCGGTGATCCAGCGTTTGCCGGCATGGCCCAAGCGATGGGTGAAGGTATCGAGTCCGGCTTCTTTTGTTGCGTCGTAGAAAGCAATGGTTTCTGATATAGGTTCTTTCGGAGATTTTTCTTTTTCCGCTGCCAAGTCTTCGGTTGCACTAGAAACTTCATCTGTGGCAGATTGAATGAGTTTCTTAATTTGGGGGAGATAGTTGGAATCAGGGAAATCTTTTACCGCTTTTTTATAAATTTCTCTTGCTTTGTTTGCTTTGCCAGTTTGGGCAAGAGAACCCATTTGAAAAATCGAATAGGCTTCGGATTGTTGGATCGCTTCATCTTGAATTTCATAAAGGAGTTTTAGCGTGCCCTCAAATTCACCCGCGTTAAAACGAAAGCGGGCCAATTGCAGCCTCAGGCCATCTGAGAAAGATAAATTTTTATACCGGTATTCCAAGTAGCGTTTGGCCATCGTTTCCCGGCCAAT
>CAZEZQ010000230.1:0-7597 GCA_964516245.1 uncultured bacterium
GTAGAAGGATTGTGATGCTTGAACGCCAGACGGGCGATCCGTTCATCAATATCCGCCGCGTCTTCAATCCCGCAGTCATGAAAATGCTCTTCGAAAAACTGGCTGGTCCACTTCACATGATAGTGTGAGGAGTGCCCATCCCGGCTGGGGCCTGCCGAACTCATGAGAGAATCGGTCTCAGGAGTGGCCTCAACTTCGGCCCGCTGCATAACTTTCCCAATATCATGAAGAAAAGCTGCGATAGTGATGCGTTGGAGAGTCGTATCCATTTGATGAAACCATGATCAATATAAATAACAGTTTAATTATCTCATAAATAGATAATATTGTCAACGAGCAATTAACTAAATTGCTCTGTAATTATAGAAAGTGTCTTGTTATTGAATCGATAAATAGGAGGGTGCATTCAAGCCATCTTTATGGATTCGATCAGCACGCCCTATACGGCAGCGGCCGCAATATAGGGTGGTTGGGGCTGGAATGTGTTTCGCGTGGTGTTTATTGGTGGGCTGAAGCCCACCCTACAATCAGAGGGATCAAGTTAATCCCCAATTTCATTTGTTTGGCAGGATGGAATCAACAACACAGTCTGCTGAAGTGGATTCATGGCTGGAATGTGTTTCGCGTGGTGTTTATTGGTGGGCTGAAGCCCACCCTACAATCAGGTTCCTCTTATCATCACCAATGGCTGGAGCCTGTGTGCGCTTCGGTTAAAATGTTGGCAGTTCGATGAGAGGCTGGATTCTACAACCCCCTCTAAATCTCCCCCAACTTGGGGGAGACTTAAAAGCAACATCACTAATTGGCTTAAAAAAATACTGTCTGGCTTACATGAAATATCGGAGTGAAAAATTATGCTCACCAAACGTATTATCCCCTGTCTGGATGTTCGGGCTGGCAAAGTGACCAAAGGGGTGGAATTCAAAAACAATGTCGATCTGGGTGATCCGGTTGAAATGGCGAAGAAGTATTATTTCGATGGGGCGGATGAGATTGTTTTCTACGACATCACCGCCAGCAGCGATGCCCGTGATATTATGATCGAGGTGGTCAGCCGTACCGCTGAAGAGATTTATATCCCCTATTCGGTTGGCGGCGGTATCCGCACTTATGAAGATATGCGCCGGGTGCTCTTGGCCGGGGCAGAGAAGGTGAGCGTGAACTCGGCGGCGGTGTTGAATCCAGACATTATTTCCCAAGGCGCGCGGGGATTCGGGAGCCAGTGCATCGTGTTGAGTATGGATGTCAAACGGGTCGAACCGAGCGGCACCATCCCTTCCGGCTATGAGATTTTTATAAACGGCGGCCGCAAGGCAATGGGGATGGATGCCATCGAATGGGCCAAGCGTGGCGAAGAGCTGGGGGCGGGCGAGTTGGTGGTCAATAGCATCGACGCCGACGGCACCCAGGCTGGCTTCGAACTGTACCTCACCCGTACGGTGTCTGAATCGGTAGGCATTCCCGTGATTGCCAGCGGCGGCGGGGGGACACCCGATCACCTGTATGATGTGTTTACCGAAGGCAAGGCGGATGCCGCGATTGTGGCTTCTATGATCCATTTTGATTATTACACCATCGATCAGCTGAAAGAGTATCTATCCAAACGTGGAGTGAATGTGCGCAAAACCATCCATGTACCCGTGTAAGTGAATTTTGTATGGCTTTCGATTTCTCCCTAAAAATCCAACAGCGGCTCAATGAAAAATTGAACGAATTATATGGAGAGTTTTATCTGCTTCGCGCCCGCATTCACGGTGGAGAAACCCATTTGCTGGATGAAGCGGCGGATGCCGTTGAACGTCTCTATAAATCAGCCTTTCAAGAAGCTGCATCAATGATTCCGGCTGAAGATCAATCGGGCAATGCCATTGCCGATCTGGCACGTAACGATAGGCAATTTGAAACACGCATAAAGCAGCTGGCTTTGGAAGCGGTTATGAGCGAACCCTTAGCCACCCATGTCAACATTTTGCCGAATGGATTCCAACCGGTTGTTTCTGGAGAGAGGGAGCCATATTCTTTCGCGTGCGAAAATGGATGTATCCATGCGGTGGTGCTTGAGCATCTCGCCCACGCCACCAATGAAATTTTTCCATTGATGATTGACGCGTATGTAAATTCTTTTAATCCTTTGGCGGCGCAGCATTGGAATGTGATTGGCCTGCATGTGGATTGGCTTAATCAAAACATGCAGGCCCAGCGAGCTTTCTTTTATCATGCCGATAGTGAAACCTTGGTTGAGATGAATTTCGAAGAACCTGTCAATATCGACCGTATTCATTCTCTTTGCATGACACCAACCGTGCATGAACGCATCAGCGCACAGGCGGGCGAGAATGTCATCCAAGAGATTAATCCCTACCCGGCTGCGCAAACCGCGGATGACAAATTTCACTGTTATCAGCTATGGAACGAGCAAAACTTGTATACGCCACCGGCGGCTTTGATTCAGCAAGATTCGTTTGAAGATTCACGATCTTTGTTGAAAAGCATTCAAACGGAATTTGAGACGTATTTCTCCAACTCAGTGGAAGAAACTGTTTATTTAATGCTTCAACCGAATCGTGGGACAGAGGGGCGAATGGCGCGGGCGTTTTATGGTTCGCCGGAATGGGAAGAATTCTACCAACAAAACCAAGAATTGCTTCTTCATGCCAGACAGATATTGGACCATGATGATATGATAGTACGTAAGGGTATCGGGAATGTCTTATGGTATGATGCCGAAAAGCAGAGCAGTGAATATTTTGATATACGTATCAATGTCGTGGATGGGAAAGCGGAGAGTGGGTATTTGATGGTGGCAGAGAAAAATTCCTTTGTTTCCTCTCCGGGTCAGCAGGGACGGGTAGTAGAATGGAAATCAGAAGAATGGTGTTTGCATACACCGGCAGGGATTTTATCTTTTTCACTGCATGGAGTTGAATGGGTTTCTATCCAGCAGGCTGCTGAAATTGCCGCCAATTGTTTTCATCCATGCCGATTGGTTGGTGTTGACATTCGGTTAGAATGGCATGATTCTCAATTGAAACCCTGGATATTGGATATAAATCCCCGTCCGGCTGGGTTGGCTCATTCCCGTTTGTTTCAAACGTTTGAACCAGGCGTCACGTTGCGGTTGTGGAATTGATGCATTAGAAAACGCGTTTACTTGGTTAGGAGGAACACATCATGGGTGATATCATCGAAACGTATGCCTTTGCCCGCGCTGGTTTGATTGGCAATCCCTCAGACGGTTATTTCGGAAAAACCATATCCATTTCGGTACGGAATTTTCGGGCGCATGTCATTTGTTATCCATCGGCCAATTTGGAAATTCGTCAAAGCACCATAGACACCCCCATTTGGAAGAGCATTGAAGATCTTCGTGAGGGGGTCAAATTATATGGGTATTACGGTGGGGTTCGATTGATCCGCGCCATTATCAAACGGTTTGCCGATTATTGTGATCAAGAAGGGTTCAAGCTGCCCAAGCGCAATTTGACTATTGAATATGATTCTGATATCCCTGCCCGGGTTGGTTTGGCCGGCTCAAGCGCAATCGTCACGGCGGTGTTACGGGCTTTGATGGAGTATTATGAGGTTGATATTCCCAAGGAGTTGCAACCCAGCATTATTCTATCAGCCGAGCGTGATGAGCTGGAAATTGGGGCGGGATTGCAAGACCGTGTCATTCAGGTCTATGAAGGTGCGGTGTATATGGATTTCGACCGGGAACATCTGGAGCATACCGGGTATGGGAAATATGAATCCATTGATCCCAACTTGCTGCCACCGTTATTTATTGCGTATGACACCCGGTTGAGTGAAGGGTCGGAGGTGTTTCATAATAATATTCGCCAGCGGTTTGATCACGGGGACCCTGTCGTTGTCAATGCCATGAAGAAGTTCGCCCAATTTGCTGAAGACGGAAAAGCGGCACTGGAACAAGGAGACAAAGAGAAATTTTCCAGACTATTGAATGAAAATTTTGATTTGCGTTCCAGCTTGTATAAATTACGAAAAAGTGATTTGGATTTGGTTCACTACGCCCGGTTGGTGGGAGCCAGCGCGAAATTCGCCGGATCGGGGGGAGCGGTCATCGGGACGTATGAAGGGGACGAGATGCTGGAGAGATTGCGCGAAGTGTATGAAAAACTTGGCGCTCAATTGCTCATCCCACAAGTAACAGGTGAATGATTGGTTATTGGATGAATCAGATTTTGTTGTTACATTCTTCAGCAAAGACGCGTTAATTTAAAAAACCGGAAATAAGGATGTCTTATGCGAACAGAATACCGTCTGTTTTTACTCGCTCTTGTTTGCGCGCTTGCCTTTGGTGGGTGTGCCACTAATCCAAAATACAGATTGCTGAAAGATGAACCTTGGTATCAAGAAGTAAACCCTATGAATCCACAATCGGATTGGGCGGGATTGGATATTACACCTGATACTTTGACCAAAGACGATCCACCACATGAAGATATACAGCAGGATATGATGGATATCATTGATTATTATTAACGGGAAAATTATTCGTTATGGGCAAGCCGGGGTTCAGTGGGCATTAAAAAGCGAAGCCGGCGTTTGGCTTTGCCTTTGATAATATCTGAGAAAGGGATTTTTTCGACGGCATAGTTGAGTGGAATGGTCTCGTTTCGGTTTTTTAGTTGCTTGCGCATGCGGGACAATTCTTCGACCGTTTTCTCAACTTTTTTACCAATCAAGTAATAATTATAAAATTCTTCCAGTGGCATGTTTTCGGCGTTGAGATAGGGCCATTTGTTGAACATGAATTCTTTTTCGTCATCAAAATCATCTGGTTCCAATACGATGCCTTTTAGATTGTTCTCGCTTACCCCTACTTTTTTCGACCATTCCCACACCTGGGTCATGGGAAGCACCTGAAGCGGGGCGAATGAAACATTGTCAAACACATCGGTATTGGAGAGAACGAAATCAAAATTGGCGAAGAGGTCTTCGCGGCTTTCGCCGGGGGTTCCCATAATGAAACATGAACTGTAAGTGACCCCGTATTTGCGGCCTAATTTTAAGGCGTGTTCGTTTTCTTCTACTGAACAGCCAGATTTTTTTAATTTGAAGAGCATGTCTTCTGAGCCGGATTCGAAACCGATGTTTAGCACATGATGATTGGTTTGGGCCAGGCTTTCGACGAGAGGATCGTTGAGCAAATTGGCCCGGACAAAGCAGCGAAATTGAATGCCTTTGTGTAAACCTCGTTCGCGTAGCATATTATTGATATCGATAACGCGCTGGCGGTTTACGACGAATAGATCATCAAAAATCAAAATTTCTGAGGGATCGAATTTGTTGCGAATTTCTTCTATTTCATTCACCACATATTCATTGCTGGGGTAGCGAAACCCCCGGCCCCAATGGTGGATGGTGGAGCAGAATGAACAATCGTATGGGCAGCCGCGGGAGGTCATAATGTTGACCATCCCACCCTGGCACGACCATTTGTCTTGAATGAGATCACGGTTGGGGAAGGGGATGGAATCCAAATCTTTGATGGGTGTTCGTTTTGGGGTTTGTTCCAAACCGCCGTTTTCGTTGTGTAGCAGCAACCCGTGGATTTGACGCAAATCTTGCAACTCAAAACATTTTTGATTTTGCCATAAGCGAACCAATTCGGCAAAGGTTTCTTCCCCTTCGCCGAGTATGGCAAAATCGAACACGGGATCAAGCACCGTAGGCAGGGTAGAAACATGGGGGCCACCGGCAATCACCGGGCAGCCTAAAGCCTCTTTTATTTTCTCTGCCTGGCGAGCGGCGTAGGAGTAATTGAAGGTGACGAAGGTTAAGCCGACAAAATCGGGTTTGTGGGGAATGAGGTCTTCTGGCCGGCGTTCGATAACAATCTCGGCTCCACTTGCGTATTTGTCGATATATGAAGCCAAATATCCCAGTCCAAGCGGCGGGACATACGACCACGTCTCATCTGTTTCTGGATAGCAGGCCAGCGCCAAACCAATTCGTACCAACTTTGTTCCTCGCAGCGTAGATTGTGAAATATGAAATCCTTTATAAGGATTCTTTATTACACTCTAGTCTACAAGAGGTAGAAATGGTGTCAATTCATTGTCGCGATTCAAATGGTTATTAATCCAAAATATTAAGGGACAGTTGAAATTTTTGCATGCCTTCACTCTCCCCGTAATTTTTTGGCAAACAGTTCTTGCACGGTTTGTGGATTGGCTTTGCCTTTGCTTTTGCGCATCACCTGGCCCAAGAGGAAGTTGAGCGCTTTATCTTTGCCTTCTTTGTATTCTCCGGCAGGACCGGGATTGCCGGCGATAACTTCATCAATGAAGGCTTCGATCTCTCCCGTATCGCTTACCACTTCGAGCCCTTGTTCATTTACGATTTCGCCGGGCATTTTTCCCGATTGCAGCATTTCGGGATAAATCTTTTTCGCGATGTTTTGATTGATGGACCCTTTTTCGATGAGTTGCACCAGTTCCGCAAGATGGTTGGGAGTCACTTTAAGGTCGTTGATATCGCTGTCTTCGTCTTTTAACTCGCGAAGGACGTAGACCATGATCCAATTGCTCATGGCTTTGGATGTATTTTGCAACCGGCAGCATTCTTCAAAATAGTTGGCGACTGATTTGTCGGCCACCAATACCCCGGCATCGTAATCGGGTAGGTTGTATTGTTCGATAAAGCGTTTTTTCTTTTCATCACGCAATTCGGGCAGTTGAGCTTCGAGTGAATCCAAATATTCCCGGTCGAGATGCAATGGAACTAGATCGGGTTCGGGGAAGTAGCGGTAGTCTTTGGCGCCCTCTTTGGTGCGCATGGGCCGTGTTTCGCCTTTTTCGTCATCCCAAAGCCGGGTTTCTTGGATGACATGGCCGCCGTCTTCGAGAATTTCGCTTTGGCGGTCGAATTCAAAATCAAAGGCCCGTAATACGGCGCGGATGGAACCCACGTTTTTGATTTCGACTTTGGTGCCGAGTTTTTCGGTACCTTGGGGCCGGATGGAGATATTCAATTCAAAGCGCATGGAACCTTCTTGCATTTTGCAATCGCTTACCTCCAGGTAGCGCATGAGGCTGCGCATGGTTCGCATAAATATTTCGGCTTCGGAGCGGCTGCGAATATCGGGTTCGCTGACGATTTCAAGCAGGCTGGTTCCAGCGCGATTGAGATCGACCAGAGTATAGTGTTTGCCCCCTTTGGATTGGTGAATATTTTTTCCGGCGTCTTCTTCCAAGTGGATGTTGTTCATTCGGATTGGCTTTTCGCTGCCGTCATCGAGTGGAATCATCAGACGTCCCCCTCGAGCTAGAGGTTGATATTCTTGAGAAATTTGATAGTTCTTGGGCAAATCGGGGTAGTAGTAGTGTTTGCGGTCAAAAATGGTCACTTCGGGAATGTCGCATTTCATCGCCAAAGCCGCCATCAGGGCCATTTCCATGGATCGTTTGTTCAACACAGGTAAGGTTCCAGGCAGGCCCAGGGTAAAAGGATCGATGTGTGTATTGGGCTCTCCCCCAAATTCGGCCAGGCAGGGGGAGAAGACTTTTGATTTGGTTTCTAATTCGACGTGGGTTTCAAAGCCGACTACAGGTTCAAATTCCATGAAATGCCC
>CAZEZQ010000231.1:0-7594 GCA_964516245.1 uncultured bacterium
TATAGCCTATAAAGCACTATTTCTCAAGGCCTTATGTGTATTCGGACAGACACTAACTACTCATACCCGTAATCTTTTCATTTTCCTGTCATAAGCAGCGACGGGACGAATCCATTTTCTTGGAACATATTGCCCCTTCTGTTTACGAATCAATGCGAATGTGGGATGTATTACGATAAGAATTTTCTTTTTCCGACACTCTTCTTCCGACATACAACCCGATAAATCCACTCGATTACGTGGGACATGAAAACGTACTTTTAAAATCACTCCCTTAGAGCCATGTCCAGAAGCATATGATTGTGCCAATTCTGGTTTTTGAGCAACATAAATCCCTTCACCATAGGCTGCCCCACTGCCAACCAGAAATCCTTCACGAAAAATCTTTTTGGCAGCACGTCTGGATGTTCCATGATATCCTTCCACCAGTACAAAATGTTTTGAATCCCTAGTAGAAGGTCTTCTTTGATCGAATTTTCTTTTGGAACCGAATGTAGATTGACGACCTTTATTTTTCTTCTGTCTCTGGGCTGTGGATGGATAACTCAATAAACTTCGAAGTATACTCAAAACCATTTTTATACTCTTTGATTAAACAGATTATCGTGTATTCTGATTTTTCTTGAATCGGTAAGGAACAACCGACCAGCCAGCTTTTTTCAAAGTATGACGAAGTTGGTCATTCTGTGGTTTGACTGATTTTGGCTTTATATTTGAATTGGAAGCAGTATTTCTTCGCTTCGGAAAGGTTTTCCGCAAGGAGTTTTTGTTGTGGCAGAAGCGTTGCTTGGCTAACTTTCGAATTCCCTTCATCGTGTTTGACATCATTTTCCCTCCTATATGTAATTCTGTCTTATTTCATTCGGACGGAGAAAAAAGTTTACTCTTTTTGCAAAAAACTCTCCCAATTGTTCTTTCAGATCAGATCAGATAATGAACCAAGCAAATTTTGATCCTCTGGAGGTTATTATGTGTAATTACAAATATCTTTCAAAATCCAGTTTCAACAGCATTAAACAAAAAGGTCTCGCTATTTCTCTGGGAAAAGAGAATCTAAATATTCTGTTGAAGCGGATACGTGGGCAAAAGATTCAAGCAGGTCGATGTCTGAAGTGCAAGCGTGCATTGAAACATTCCGACTTGTCTGTCGGCTATTATATGCACCCTCTTTGCTATACCAATTTCGTTAACAAAGTGACCCGCAAAGTAAGTCGCTGTGTGTGGTGCTCCAAACCGTTGCCAAATGAACTGATTCAAAAACGTTTACATGATACCAATCCACGGGAGAATATCCATTTTTCATTTCACCAAGAATGCTGGAAAGCCCATTTACTTGTTGTGGGAATCATCCTTAAAACCATCCCATTAGAAGCCATTCTCCGGCAGATAACTCAGCAAAGACAAAAAAGTTCTTCCATCAATCATACGCAGCCATGGAAAAAGAGAACATGTGACGCATCTGTATCGTATTGTTACCGCAATAATCAGAAACGATAAAACCGAATATCTGGTATGAATTATTGTGCAAATCGATTAAAATGGCAAAAGAATCATTTTCTGTGATTTCAAAGAATTGAAATGTATATTAACCTGAAGAATAAAAATATCAGCACAAAGGAGATGCCCCAGGATTTAGCCTCTGAACTTCATAAACTATGCTGGATACGTTTGCAGTTTTGTATGAAAGCAGAGCAAGAAGGCAGACTCTCCCTGTTTATCGGTTCGGCTATCCGAGGGGCTATTGGTCCACGCTTGGAAATAATTTTTGGTAAATCTTTTCATAACAATAGTATCCCTCAATTTACTATTGATATCGAATTCTTAAAAAAGCGGGAAATCCGGAAAAATGATTTGATTACCTGGAGTTTAATTCTTTTCGGTGATCAAAGATCCCGACTTAAAGAAATTCTTTATGTCTTGAAAGAACCTATTGTGCTGGGAGGCGATAAAATTCCTTTTACGATTGAACATATTACCCCTTATCCCGGTATTCAATTTCAACCCCAGGATGGACAGATTGGATTGATTCCCTGCCAATATCATGGCGATGCCTACCTTCAGAATCAGCGCTCTCTTTACACTGGGACTTCTGCAAAACTCGAGTTTTTAACCCCTCTCCGATTGACGCACAAAGGGCATCTCTTGAAAAAATTTGAACCTGACATTTTTTTCAGGCGGTTGTGGGAACGTATCACAGTCTATACATCTAATCAAATTAAAGAAAAAGGAAATCATATAAGCATCCCCCACTTTGAAGGACTTACAGCCCAAGGAAATATGGGATGGATGGAGCTTGAACGACATTCTTCATCACAGGCACGAAAAAATAATCTAAGCGGTCTAAAAGGAAGAGTCGAGATTTTTCCTATGAATGCCCTTCTCTGGGATCTAATCCGCTTAGGTGAAGTTTTGCATGTGGGAAGCAAAATTGCTTTTGGCTTGGGACGCTATCGAATTCTTTAAACACCGATTTTCACAGACTCCCAAACCATCAGAATTAGACCATGATTTCAGATGGATTTGAAAGGTTACAAAGTTGGGGCGAACCTCGACGGAGGGGAGTTTTTAATAACGTACGCCAGTAGCGTCACGTACTGGCGCGCTGCTTGGGTGATCAAGATATAAGGCTTTCAGGCCATTATGCATTCAATATACATTTAGTAGATTTATCATGGTTATAATTCTATCAAAATGAATGTAATGTGAAGAGGAATTTGGTTGGTTTCCACCGTTTTAAACCTCCCAATTTAGCGAAATCCGCATAAACCGGCTTCGACTGCTAGAGACAAAATTTCTGATTCAGTCTTCTGGTTTTCACGAGCGAGGATTTCTATGTAATTGGAAACTTTTTTCATTTTTATATGACTCAAAATTCGTCATAGATATAGCGTAGAACAAAAACCGTTTAAATCTTGAAATTTCGCCTAGGTGAATTCAAACGCCGAATTTCACGCCTAGTTTTCGATATTCGGCCAAAAGACCACAAAGCTGTTGTATGTTAAAGCATAGCGGATTTTGTGTGATATATTCTGCGCGATGATGATTCCACGCACTTTGTTTTTTGTATTAAGGTGGCGTTTCGTTTATTATTGCAAAGAAATATAAAGAGTCTATTACCCATCATAGAAAACTCCAAATATTATTACACTCAAAATCTCCCCACAGCCTTCCTCACCGCATCCTCTGGTGTGTTGTAAAAATTGATCTGAAACTTCGAAAACAATTCAGGTGGAACGGTGTTGATGTCGCTGGCGTTGCTCATGGGGAGTAGGACACGTTTGGCTCCTGCATCCATACATACTTGCAAGGTATCCGCCATATTGTTAACTTTGGTTACAGTTCCGCCGATCGACATGGAACCGAGGATCACCAATGATTCTTGAACCGGTAGATTCAAAGCTCCGGAACAAAGGGTAACGAATGCAATTAGTGTAAGCCCCTCTGATGCGCCTACTCCTTGAAGATCTTGGACATTTAAATGGTAATCACGTTCTTTGGTGCTGATTTGGGTGCTTACGTTTTTTGCGTTGGCTCTGAAATAGTTGAATGCTATTTCGATAGATTCTTTGGCTTTGCTGCTTGATCCCAATCCTGATTTTTCGTATTTCCCAGAACCTTTGATCATCTGCAGTTCCAGTTTGAAGATACCGATTCGCCCTTCATTGCCTTCAAAAGCTCCATACAAATGACCTGGTTTTCCTTCTCCTTCAGGGATCAGTTTGTCACCCGTCATTTCAGGGACCGTTACATAAGATTCTTCTTGGGTTTCATTATCAATATACGAGAAATTCACTTCATAAAATTCCATCCCCTGCATCTTCTTCAATTGCTCTTTCACTCGGCGTCTGCCAATCAGGGCATATTCAAGAATCTCTTGCACATCCTCTTTGCTGCATTCTCCATGAGGGAAAATCAATTTCATCAAGCCGGAGCAGGTTTTGTTGACGGCAATGATGTCACGTTGATTCAAGTCTTTGCCATATAGGTAATGCTGCCGAATTAAATCCGAGAAATTACGCTTTCGCATATCCCGAAAATATTCCGCCATATAATCGACAATCAAACCATAAGCGTCGGTGATGAACTCCGCCCGCATTTTGGGGATTTCCCAACCGGGGATATAAAAATGCATACGATCGAAAAAGGCGCTATCATTATTCATGGCTTCTGGGAACGGCGCAAATAGATGGGATGTCGCCAGTAGCGATTCCAATGGCTGGTTGATATTCCCCACAAAAACCATCGAAGACTTGGCGTTCTTTTCTTGTTTCCCCCGTGCGAACGAACCGGACGCCATATAGTCTTTCATAATTTGGATGCCGTCTTTGTCTTTGAAGGTAATACCCGCCACTTCATCAAAGGCGACCACATCCCACAAACCCACAAGTCCTATTTGCCGGTTCGCCATATTATAGAAAAGATTGGCAACGGTGGTTTGACCACCCGATATCAAGATCGAATTGGGAGACAATTCTTTATAAACGTGTGATTTCCCTGTCCCTCGTGGACCCAGTTCACATACGTTGAAATTGTTTTCAACCAGGGGGATCAACCGGCAAAGCATATGCCATTTCACTTTGGAATCGAGTTTGGAAGGTTCCATCCCTGTCGAACGGATTAGGGCATCAATCCACTCTTCTTTGCTAAATGCCTTACGACCCTCAATAATCTCATTGACATCCATATTGGGCATTTGGATGGGTTTCAAACTTTGGATCAAAAACGGGCTGGCGTTTTTATCTTCTTCATCCACAAAATATTCCATCTGCAGAATGCACCAAATGCCGCCCCCCAAGAGTTTATCGAAACGCCTGACATAATCGCTGGGTACGGCAACCCCTTTGATGCCCAAGTTGGAAAAGGTGGCTTCATAGATGTCCCGCTTCTCATTCAATCGAACGGAAACATGATCAATAATCGAATAGCGACCCGATTCGCGAATCTTCGATTTCACCCGTTCGGCTTCGTCCGGACGAATGTAATTTTCCGAAAGGATGGTTTTGACTTTTGCCAAGCCGTCTTGAATGCTCTCTTCATCATCGGTGGCGCAATACATCCCCAACAGGTATTCCAACACATACACAGGAACGTTGTTGTAGTCTTTCAGTAGTTTCGTAAGATCCTTGCGAACCACCCGTCCCGAAAAATGCTGATTGAGTTTTTGATCAAGCGCATCCATAGCCGTTCCTTAGAAATCATCAAAATCACTCACAATCCCCACATTGACCTCGAAGGGGATCGAATCGTAACCCATCTGGGTTTCGTCATCAATCAATCGTAATGCGTATTTGCCATTTTTCACGCCCGTCATTAGTTTTAAGCGAATCGCAAACGTGCGCTCTTCCGCTCGGTCTGAATCACGGTCTGCATGAATCACCTCTTCGGTCGATACCTGTTTGCCTTCTTCATCCCACAACGAAACGCGCAATTTTCGGGGGAGCATTTTCGGTGAAATCTTTTCGGTTTGGAAGAAATGCAACGTAAAAATATTGTTAGTAATCTTCTTGGTGGTGTTGGTTAACTTTACATCCACCTTTCGGGTTTCGATCGCTTTTTGGGATTGCTTTCGTGCATGGGTGTATTGCAACACAGGGATCACCACTTCTTGTAGCGAAGCGCCGCCATGCACATACAAACTCCCACCCGAATGCTTAAAACGAATATTGCCTCGCGGCACATATGCCATCAGGTTGCTGTCTTTGCCAAAGATGGTTGAAAGCGAAATTTGCATAGCTCCATCAACCGCATCCCCCCGTTCGGCTAGCAGAAACCGCCGATTGTTAATGATCCCTTTTACCCCTGCTTTTTGGATCTTATCGCTCTCATGGATTTGGCTTTTTTGGAACAAGAAACCATGATCGGCAGTGACGATGACATTGGTAGCGTTTAATGCGTTAACAATTTTTTTCACGCCATCGATGATTTCCCGAATGGCTGTATAGACTGCCTCGAACAGTTTGTTTTCAGTTTCAGGCTTTTCACCCATCGCATCGATGGTGTTATGGTACAAATAAACCACCCGGCAATCGCGAACCATTTCGCGGGCTTCATCTCTCGTGGCGGATACCAGTTCATTCAGTTTAACGGCTTTTGATCCCTCATAAGCGTTTTGCAACACCTGCTCTCGATTGGAAGTCGAAGCTGTATCGATGCCATCCACACAGATTCGATCTTTGTCATTCAAACTTATGGTTTTATTGGGTAACAAAGACGCCATCCCTAAGGCTGTGAACGAGGGAACGCTGCCCAGCATATAGTCCAAATTCGTTTCCCCACGAAGTTCTTTCAGAAGTTCGGCATCCAACTCATTGGCAATTTCATATCGAAGCGCATCTGATACAATGACAAATATCTTCTCGCGATCGTTTTTTTCGAGAATGTTGTTTTTGATATAATACCGGTAAAATTCACGTTGCGGTCGCACTCCATCAATCGACCAGCGCTCGGTCAAGTTTTGATGCACCACATCAGACCAGGTATGGGTGAGATTCTCCAGATACCAATTGCAATATAGATCTTCTAGTTTGGGGGCGAGATTCTTGAGAATTTCGAAACTGCTTCGATCATTGAATTTGCAAAACTGGCGATAGAGTTGATCGGCGCGATAATAATCGCTGGTGTATTTATGGAGTAATTCAGCCGGAGCCAATTTGGGGAACGCATTGGTAAAACGATGGTGAAACCGGAACAAGTGGATTGCAGCCTCTAGCGCCACATATACATCGGCAAATGTTTCATACCAATGGCTGGCTTTTCGTTTGGCAATCCATGATAACCAGGTATCGAATTCTTCTTGATCATCCAGCAGCTTGTTTACGATCCCCAAAATGATGATCTGATCAAAAAATTGGAACGTGTCCGCTTCCAGGCAATCTTCGGGGGGCAAGCCTTCAAGTTGTTTTTTGACTTCATACTCATGAAAGGTTTGCTCAACCAGGTAATTAAACACATACGAATGGTCTTTGTGGTTGATCCATCGGTCAATCAAAATCTGGGCATTGTTTTTCTTATAGAGGTAATAATGACCCCACTGTTGAGCCATTGAGGTACTCAACTGTGAGGCTGTCACTGTGAAGACGATGCTGTTGAAGAGTTTCTTTAAGCTGGGGTCATCCGAATCATAGCCCAAATAATCATTCACAAATTGCCAGAAGACTTGCTCTCCTGGATATTTTTTGATTTGTTGATACAGGGCATTCTCTTCTTCGTCGATTTTGTCCAAAAATACCGAAAACAGGACCGATTCAAAATCGACCACTTTACATCTGCAGATCACTGCCATCATTGCCAGTTGAATTTCTTTTTCAGAACGCAATGATGTATCCAAATCTATTAAGGCTTGAAAACGGGCTTTGTTGTCGAAAAATTGCAAGTTTTCTTTGATGACTGGCTTGAGCGCCAGGGTCTCGATCCCCAGTTCATCCATCACAATCGATGCCCGGTCGGCGCTGAATTCTTCTGAATAAAGTTGAATATCAAGCAGCCAATTTTGACGAAATTCCGGTTCTGGATGTGGAGAATAGATCACATAATGTGATTCGTGATCTTTGGTTTCTAAGGTGTGTTTGATTTCAAAATAGTTGTTATCAATCAC
>CAZEZQ010000232.1:0-7589 GCA_964516245.1 uncultured bacterium
CTTCACATAACACTACCACAATGATATATTTCCCATTTAGTATATTTTCAAACCATTTACAAAACAATTTGGCATTTGCAGCCCGTTTGCTTTTACGAACTTGATCGGGATTTTTAATTGTATCAAGAACATTTGTGAAATACTCAGGTAATAAATCAGGATGGTTTTCTTCAATATGTCTCTCACGTTCACGCGTGAGTTCGATGTCAGAGTTGAGATAGTGGCATTTGCACCAAATCATGAGTGATCAACCTGTGTATGTTACGTTATTATACTTCAATTTTGAGACAACAGAGAATCAGCTCTTTCACCCCATTCTCACTTCCACGCGTCGTTGCTATGCTATTATTCTGACAAACTGGCAAAAAGTCTGATCCAGAAAACGGACACACAACATATAGTAATGCACAGGCATCCAAAATGCACCATATGATGATGCAGGCGAAGACGCCTGCGCTCCAAAAAAGACTTTTTGCCGAATCGTCTATTCTGCACAAAATTTTGATCGGAAACCCTGGAGAGGGTAGTAGGTGGTATTGATGAAGTATTTTATTCAGACCTTTGGCTGCCAGATGAACGTTTACGACACCAAATCGATGTCGGAGTTGCTCAACGAAGCCGGGTACGAACAAACCGAGCAGTTGGATGATGCTGAGATTATCTTGCTGAATACCTGCGCCATCCGCGAAGGGGCCGAAGACCGGGTGCGCGGGCGGCTGGGCCAGATGAAGAAATATAAGGATAAGGGATCGCTGCAGTACCTGGGCGTGTGCGGCTGCATGGGCCAGAAAGAGGGTGAGCGGCTGATTAAAGATGTGCCCCATCTCGATATGGTGATGGGCCCCGGCGCCATCTCCAGCATTGTTGAGAATGTCGAGCAACTGCAGCGCGGCCAGCGCCCAGTGATGAATTTGGACGGCATCCATGACGATGTCGAGCAGGCCTTCCCAGTCGCCGATGTGCGCGAGATTACCTATCCCCGCTTCGTTTCGATCATGATGGGCTGCGACAAGAAGTGCACATTCTGCATTGTGCCCTACACCCGCGGGTCCGAACGCTCGCGCCCGCCGCGCTCCATCATTCAAGAAGCCGAACAAATGGTGCAGGCGGGTTACAAAGAACTCACCTTTATCGGCCAGACGGTCAATTCGTATACCTGCAACGGCATGAATTTTTCTGGCTTGCTCGAGGTGCTCAACGAAACTCCTGGCCTCGAACGCATTCGCTTCACCACCTCGCACCCCTGCTCAGCCACCAATGAAATGTTCGAAACCATGCAGCGGCTCGACAAAGTCTGCGAACAGCTGCACCTGCCGGTGCAATCGGGATCAGACCGCATTCTCGAAATTATGGAGCGCAACTACACCCATCAAGAATACCTCGGCAAGATTAACTACTTCCGCAGCCTATACGAGAGTGAGAGCGAAGAGCATCAGCCCTACATCTCTACCGATATCATCGTCGGTTTTCCCGGCGAGACCGAGGAAGATTTTCAGCAAACGTTGAAATTGGTAGAGACCGTGCGCTACGACAGCGCGTTTATGTTTAAGTATTCTCCCCGGCGCGGCACCCCAGCGGCAGAGATGGATGGCCAGGTGGACGAGTTCACCAAATCGCGGCGGCTCGACCAGCTGATCAACCTGCAAAAGAAAATCGCCAAAGAAAACAGCCAGCAGCTGATCGGCAAGACTGTCGAAGTGATGGTCGAGCGCGAAAACAACGACCCCAAGCGCGGCACTGTGTTCGAATGCCGCATGCGCCAGGGGCGGGTGGTTAAGCTATACGATGAACCTGGAACCTACCAGGTGGGTGATTTTGTGAATGTGAACATTGAAGACGCCAGCACCTATTCGCTTTTTGGCAGTGCTGAGCAAAAAGCTGCTGTTTGTGTAGCATAGGTTTCTGCTCCCTATATGGGATGATAGTAACTCAATAGTTTTGTGGATGAAAAAGTAATTCCTTCCCCAAGTTTGGGGAGTCCACCGCGGCGGATAGGGTGGGGTTGAGAATGTTTGATTAAAGTAAAATTTTAACCCACAACTCCCTCCCAGCCTCCCCCAACTTGGGGGAGGAGTAGTGTGTGGGCTTAGATCAGCTTGTTAGAATGATGAAACCTATGAAAAAAATCATCCTCTCCATTATTTTATTCCCTGCATTGCTGCTGGTAGGTTTGGCGGCGCATTCGCAGTTTTCTTCGTATCCCAATTTGGATTCCAACACCCGGAATGCTCTTGAGCAAATTGAACGGCTGATCCGTACTGGAAATATTGGTCAGGCAGAAATTCAAGTGCAAGAGATCATCTCGAACGCGGGGTATGTCAAAGCGCTGGCGCAGCTGTATTACCGAATGGCGCAAAACGAAGAACAATTCCAAAAGGTAGCGCAGCACTACACCGCCATGATCGAAAACTGGCCCCAATCGGCCTGGGCGCAAAAAGCCGCCATCGAAATGATCCCGCTCTTGATCATGAGCAACGGACAAATGGGGACCCGGCCTGAATCGGTGATCTGGCAGCATTCACTCGAATTGCTATCTCTTTCGAGTGATGCTTCGACCATTGGCGAAAGTGACGAGATGCTGCTGGCAGACGTTCATCATCAATTGCTCAAACTGGCGGCCAACCGCTACGATCAAAACCTGATTCGCCGCATTGCCGAGAGAGAGCCTTCCCAAAGCCCTCATCACAATCATAACCAATTGATTGTGATCAACACCTACATCCAAAGTGAAGAATGGGACGAGGCGCGCAGGCGTCTCGAGGACTGGTTGAAAGCCAATCCCCGTTCTGAGTTGCGCCCCCATGCGTTGTCGTTGTATTATCAATGCGCTCAAGACCCCCAAGAACGCAATCGCATCATGGGGCAATTGCAATCACAATTCCCCAGTTCGCTTGAACTGAAACAACTGCAGTAACTGTGAAGTTTGATCGAATTTCATTGTAATGAAAAATATTCTTGAATTTGCCGCAACCGTTTCTCACCAATGCCGGGCACTTCATTCACCTGCTCCCATGTGCGAAAGCCCTGTCGCCGGACACGCTCGCGTAGAATCGCGTCCGCATAATGCTCGCCGATGCCTGGGATATTCATCAGCTGTTCTCGGGTGGCCTGGTTGATATTGATTTTCTGGCTGCGTTGGATTTTGTTGTATCGAATTGGATCACTTGGCCGGATTTGCGATACAGGTGGAGAGAGGTTGGGTTGTATCGATGGTTTTTGTGTCTGTAACTTCTCCACATGGCTTTGCAGGTTGTTCATTTTCGATGGGCCAATGCCATTGATCACCAGCACTTGTTCGCGGCTGTGAAAGCCGCCCGCCATATCGCGTTCTTCGAGAATGCGCTGGGCGTAAACCTCGCCAATGCCGGTGACTTTGATTAGATCGCTATGGGTGGCATGGTTTAAGAAAAGAAGCACGGAGTCAGAAGTGGCGGCGGCTTTGGCTGGTTGTGTTTCCGACTCAAGTAGTTGTTGTGTGGAAGTTGCAGATAGGGGGGATTGATCAAATGGAGTTTTGCCTGGATGGGTGATGATTACCTCAGCGGTTTTGCTCCCCCCGCGCAGAGATTCATAAGCCACCCCCAAGAGAACAAGTAAACCCAGAAAAAACGCCAAGAGATATTCGTTGCGCTGCATGGTGTGTCACCAAAGATGTTTTTGATGGGCTGCGCGAATTCAAAAAAAGAGATTTAATTTCAATCCATCTATAATTACAATATCACAATAATCAAATAATTCTATCTTTGTAATGTTCCGGTTTTCTATTGAGATTTGCGATAGCTGTAATTACGATTTCGTCTTTTTCATTTATATAGTGAATAGAATATGGAAAAAATTTGAGTAAGCATCTTCGTGTTTTTTTTCCTATTTGTGTCCATGCATTTGGCATAAATTTTATACGCTTTATCGTATTAGATACATCGAGGTAAAAACGATAGCCTAATCCAAGCGATTTCTTATCGTAATAACTTATCGCTTCATCTAATTCGAGTGAGGCTTTAGATAGAAACCGAACTTTCAACTCTCATACTTCTTTCGTATTTCTTCCCAATCGATGGCTTCTATTTCACCTTTTTTGAATGCTTCATAGCGAGCTTCGGATTCAAGTATCCATGCTTTCTCAATATCAGGATCGATTTCATTTAGACTGCACAAAATCTCTTCAACCAGTTTTATACGCTCTTTTGGACTTAAATCCATCGCTTTGTGGGCTAGTTGTTCAACTGTTTCCATGTTGGCCTCTTTAGCCATGCATTTATGATGGGTCTGATCCGCCTCGGCGGATGACCCATCCTTTGTTATCCATGATGGGTCGAACGGCGTGACCCATCCTACTTTGCCATTGTTGTCCGCTTCAACTCTTCATCCTGCTTGACCAATTTGAAGTGATGATATTCCTGATCGCAGGCGGGTTCGCCATCGGGGCTGGCGTGGGCTACCCAGGCTTCGAGAGTGGAGGGGTGAAAGATGGCGTTGTGCAGGTTCGATTTCATGGCCACCGGGCGCTTGATCATTTCGATTAGCAGTTTTTCATCCACCTTGCCATGCTGCTTGAGCAGGCGTTCGGCGAAATAGCGGTAGCGGTCTTCGCCTGAAACGATCACGCTGTCTTCGGGCTGCAGGTTGATCATGCTGATCATATCGCCGTCTTTGCTTTCGAGCAGCATTTGCACTGGTGAGGTGTTCATTTCAAAATCTTTCACCACCACCCGGTTGCCGCCGCTGTCGCCTTCGGGGGCGGGTTCGATGTCAAACATAGCGTAGGGTTCGCCCGGTTTTACGAATTGAATGCGTTTGGGGGTGGCGTAGATGCCGCGGGCGTCGTTGATCTTGGCGTCGGAGATCACATAAAAATACTCACAGGTGCGCGGGGCACTGTCGAAGATTTTAAGCGCTTCTTTGAGAGTATCGGCCCGTTCGAGCGCATCGCGGATCAAGAAGGTCATGGGGATGCCATCCCAATGCCCCTGGCCAGCGCCGCCCATTTCTCCAATGGTGACCTGCTTTTCGTTCATACCGGTGATCGAACCGATGCAGCCCGCGTACCCGATGTTCATAAAGGCATTGGCGCCCTCGGGTTCGACCATCATGCACACCGCGCTGTTTTGCAGGCCCGCGCCGGTCATGTAATCGAGAATGCGCACATGGTAGAGATCGCCGTTTTTGGTGGCGCTATCCATCAAGGCGATGCCGCTGCAATGAAAGGCTTCGGGGAACAGGTTGGCGGTGAGCGCGTCTTCGTAGGGGATACCCGCGCCATCGGCCAAGCCGCGCATTTCTTCTTTGTACTTCTCGGGGATATGGGGCTTTAGCCGTTCTTGCATACCCACCCGCATCAATTTGTACATCATGTATTCTTTGGTTTGGCCAATCTCTTCGTTGTTGTCTACAATGCGAGTCACGTTTTCTTGAACCATGTCTTTAAGCAACACACCGTGCTGGTAGCCGATCTCGTAATACGAACCTTTGAGATGCAGCACCCGCTGGCCGTCGACGATCTCCAAATAGCCCTGGCCTTCACGGGCGACAACCTCGCCCAAGGCGGGCAGTGTGAATGGGAGTATGAGCAATGCGACAACAATGATTTTGGCGAACCGGTTCAACATCTGAAAGTCTCCTTTGAGTAACATCTTGAAGTTAATACATTAAAGCCATTTTGAAAAATAGTCCACAGAATTTTGTTGAAATCTTTGTCATATCTATGATATCTTGACCGTAACGGCAGCAATTGTATTTCGCATTAGAATCTATTTGTTTTGGGGAGAAAAATTATGAACATATATAAACGATTGATATTCGTTTCGTTTGCGATGGTTTATACGGCCTTCGCTCAAGCGCAAACTCAGGCCGATGACGAATTACTGAAAAAAGTAGAAGCCTATCTCGCCACTATCACCGAGCCCACCAAGGTGCTTGACGAAGCCTCGCAGGCTTATTGGTCGCCCGGCAAAACCAAGCTGGCCTATACCCATAAACTTGGGCATCAGGATGTGCCCGGCGGCATCTTTACACTGCTGCTGGATGGCAGCGGCAAAACCGAACGGATCACAAAGACCGGCAAAGACCCGGCTTGGTCGCCGGACGGGCAATGGATCGCCTATGTGAATGAAGGCGATGAGCAATTTGAAGAGTCTGTTCATCTCGCCAAAGCCGATGGTTCGGGCGAACCGATAAAACTCGCCGATGGTGGGTATCCCAGTTGGTTCCCCGACAGCCAGCATGTGATGTTTCATTCGTCTGTAGAAAGGAAACTATTCAAAATTAATATTGAAACCAAAGAGACCGAGGAACTTTACGACAATTTTTATCCTCATTACCCGGTGCTTTCACCCGATGGGAATAAGATAGCCTTCGCTTTTCCCCAATATGGATTGATTGTGAGCGATTTGAAGAAGAAACAGGCCAATCAGTTGGTATTAGAGAACTATCAGGGTTGGCTGGGGCGCTGGTCGCCAGATGGAGAGTCAATCGCTTTTGGAGGTTACGTCAACGCGCAAACGCCGCTGAGCTTGGTAAACAGTTCACTCGAAAACGGTATACGCATATTGACTCCCAAAGCCTTCAGCCGCCCCGCTTGGTCGCCTGATGGTAAATACATCGTGTGCGATACATGTGAACAAGGCAAGTTGGAAGTTTGGATTCTGAATTTGGAAACCTTGATGTTTAATAGAATCTAAAACAAATATCATTAAAGGTGATGACCATGACAAAATTGTTAAAAAATCCACATCCCGGTGAAATCTTACAAGAAGAATTTCTAGAACCTCTTGGTTTGTCTCAAAATATTTTGGCGCAGGCTATTGATGTACCTTCAAATCGTATCAACGAGATTGTTCGTGGCCGCCGTAGAATAACAGCAGACACTGATTTACGTTTAGGCTGGTATTTAGACTTATCTGAAGGGTATTGGCTGCGTCTTCAAAATACCTACGATATTATGGAAGCTCGCCGCAAAGCGGGCCAATCTATTAACCGCATTAAACCCCTTTTTAAGCGGAAGAAGGAACTAGCGCTCCGTCAAGCATGGAATGATGGATGAAAACTTCTAAATTCATTTGCATTCGTGTTTGCAGAAAACCGGCTCGGCGGGAGCGTTGGCCGTTTGTCCGGGCGCAATAGGCCCAGCCTGTAAAGCCTTTCGGATCCTCGCTTTGATTGGGGATCAATAAGTTATAATAATTTGCAGGGTTTTAAAACTGATTGGGGCCGCAACGCTTATTCGCTGCGGCCCCTTACTCCTTCACAGGTGGAGCTTCTCCAGTCATACGCTCGGACCTGCCTTCCTATGTTGCCACCGCCTTGCGCGGTGGATCCGATGATAATGTTTTGTATTGAGGTGGAAGCCTCACGGCTTCTCATCCTCCCCAGGGCTGTTCGGCCGCCCGCGCCGTGAAGAGAATTTGATTGATTATATTCCCTTCTAATTTTCTATTCATAATATAACCACAAAGTAATTCCCTTGTCAATAGGTTTTTTTAAATTTATTCGATAGTATTTTTAGAAAAGCATAGATTGATTGGAATAGTCAAAATTCTCATGAAAGTTTCTATAGAAATGAATTTGAGAGATGACATTTTTAGTATATTCTT
>CAZEZQ010000233.1:0-2196 GCA_964516245.1 uncultured bacterium
CCCCCTCCCAACCTCCCCCAAACTTGGGGGAGGAGTACTTGTGGGTAAAGATTAGTTTAATAAGGTGGAAATTCCCATTCCACATTAATGGGGAAAGAGCAGACCAAATTTAGTTAGGAATACTACAATAATTTCGATTTTCATTTATAGAATTTCTGTAGTATGATTGTAAAAAAAATCTTGAATTGCAGGATTCAATTATGGGACCCTCGTCTGAAGCCAATACTATCGATATTCAGTTAGATTACGAGAGCCGCTTCAATTATGCGCTCTATCAAAATCATATCCCGTTCATTCGCTTGTTGCGGATACAAAATCGTTCTAGTGAACCGCTCGAAGAGCTGAATGTGCACATCCAAACCGATCCCTTTGACGCCGTGTATGAAACCCAAATCGCCAAAATCGATGGGGAGACATCATTCAATCTGGAACGGATTCAACTCCCATTTCAAACTCGCCAGTTGATTCAACAAACCGAACGTTTGCAGGGCGCCATTAGCATCGAAGTCTGCAAAGCCGGCGCCCTCATACAGCAGCAGAGTTTTCCCGTAGAATTTTTCGCTTTCAACGAATGGTGCGGCATCCAAACACTCCCCGAAATTCTGGCCGCTTATGTGCAACCCAATCACCCCAGCATCGATGATTTTTTAACCCAGGCCGCCGAGACCCTAAAAAATCAATCCGGCGATTCGTCGTTTTCAGGCTATCAGGCGCGCAACCCCAAACGAGTGTATCAAACCTGCCAGGCGGTGTTTGACACCTTGCAATTGCAAGGCCCCACCTACATCAATCCACCCGCCAGTTTTGAAAAAAGCGGCCAAAAAATTCGCACGCCCGACCAGATTGTGCATAACAAAATGGGAACCTGTTTGGATTGGTGCTTGTTTTTCGCCGCCTGTTACGAGCAAATTGGCTTGCACCCCATCGTGATACTTCTCGAAGGCCATTCGTTTGTGGGGGTATGGTTGGACGAAAACCACTTCTTGCCGCCCTGTTACGACGATGCGGCCATGCTGCGCAAGAGTGTTGACCTCTCCCGCTTGGTCGTTTTCGAAACCACCTTCGTCACCCAACCGCCAGAACACACCTTTGAGCGCGCCGTGCAGCATTCGCACTCTCAACTGCGAAACGACGATACGTTTCTGTATGTGATCGACATCAATAGCGCCCGCCAGACCCGCATTCATCCATTGCCCAATCGCTTGAAGAATGAAGAGGGTTTTGTTGAGATCGAAACAACCTCATCCAACGCTCAAGAAAAAGTGGCTCGAGTCTCAGAACCGCTCTGGCCGCAAGAAACGTTGGATTGGGATTGGCGGCAAGATGAAACTCCACCGGAATCGGCTGAAGAATCGCAAGCCGAAGAAGAAAGCGCGCCAGAACGGGTAAACCGGTGGAAGCGCAAATTGCTCGATCTAACCTTGCGCAACCGCTTGTTGAATTTCAAAGAAACCCGCAAATCGTTCCATGTGTTGTGTCCGGACGTGGGAGAGCTGGAAGATGCGTTGGCAGGTGGGGCGGCCTTTCATCTGCATCCGAAATCACGCTTTCTGCGAGAGAATGACCCTCGTGATTTGGAACTCTTCAAACAAACGGAAGGCCCTGATGCGCTCAATGACATATTGAAATCAGGCATGAAACGGCATTTGTTGTATTGTGATTTGACCGATGAAGAACTGAACAAGCGATTGGTGGAAATCTACCGGGAATCCCGCGTGAGTTTTGAAGAAGGGGGCACCAACACTCTTTACCTGGCGCTGGGCTTTTTGAAATGGTTTGAAAGCGGCAACAGCGAACAAGAACGCTGGGCGCCACTCATCTTGGTTCCCCTCTACTTGGAACGCAAATCGATTCAAGATGGCTTTCGCCTTTCGATGATGGATGACGAAGCGCGAATGAACGTAACCTTATTGCAAAAACTGGATAAAGATTTTGGAATTCATATCGATGGGCTTGACCCCTTGCCCACCGATGAAGCCGGCTTGGATATCCCCAAGATTTTTCAAATAGTTACTGGTGCCATCTTAAATCAACCGCGTTGGGAAGTGCGCAAAGAAGCCTATGTGGGCCACTTTTCGTTCACCAAATATTTGATGTGGGCCGATTTGGAAACACACTACCAAACCTTTATGCAAAAACCGGTGTTTCAACACCTGGTGGAAAAGCCTGGCGAACCGTTTGATGATGGGGTCGCGT
>CAZEZQ010000233.1:2206-7586 GCA_964516245.1 uncultured bacterium
TGACGATGGCGTGAGTTTTCCCCAGAGTGAGAAACTGGATGAAACCCATCCACCAGATGCGATTGTCTCTCCACTGGATTGTGATTCCTCGCAACTCTCATCAATCATTGCCGCAGCCGATGGCAAGAATTTTGTGCTCGAAGGCCCGCCGGGCACAGGCAAATCGCAAACCATCACCAATTTAATCGCTCATTGCTTGTCACTGGGCAAGCGGGTGCTGTTTGTGTCAGAAAAGATGGCGGCTCTCAATGTGGTGTACGACCGCTTGCAGAAAATCGGGCTGGGGCCGTTTTGCTTGGAACTGCATTCCAACAAATCAGACAAACGCAAGGTGCTGGCCCAGTTAGAAGAAGCGCTTTCAGCCGACAAGATATCAGTCGAAGAAAATTGGCAGCGCGAAACCGGGCGCCTGCAATCGCTTCGCGATGAGTTGAACGCGTTTGTAAAAACCCTTTCGCATAAACATTCGATTGGAAAATCGGCTTTCCAAGTTCTCTCGAAATTAATCGGTTACCGCAACCAACCGTTTGTCTCCTTTCGGTTTGATTCGATTTTGCAGTGGGATGAAGGGCAAGTTCAAGAGAAAATAAATCTGTTGTCACGAATGAAGTCTGTTCTCCATGAAGTTGGTGATGTATCCAGTCACCCCTGGCGCGCATCGCAGCTGACTGATTGGCATCCCACGCTGGATGAACAAATTCCCCAAGAAGCCAACAGCATGTTGTCTCATCTGAAGTCGCTCCGCTCCGCTTTGGATTCGATCACTGATGATGTCCCCTATCGCAGTGACGCAATCAGTTATCAAAACATTGAAACCATCAAAGAATTGGCCAATTTGCTTTGGGATGAGTACATCCCCAATCGTGCAATATTGGAAGACCCCCAATGGCCGGCAATCAAGCCTCAACTTGAACAATGGATAGAGTTGGGCCAACAGCGGGATGCTCTTCGTGACAAGGTATTTCCCATCTTTCAAGAAGATGTGCTGCGCAGCAATCTTTACGAAATTCTTGAGATGCTGAAATCCTCGCAAAGCGGTTTCTTTCTACTTCAATGGATCAAGTATTGGAACGCGCGAAAACAGCTAAAACCTTATGCCAAAGGCAAGTTGCCCGGCAAAGAAACTTTGATTCAACTCATTGAAAATGCGATTGAGATTAACCGGTTGCAAAACGAACTCCATCCCATCCATACCAAAGCCGAAAGCCGTTTGGGCGCAGTGTGGAACCAGGGCGAAGCCGATTGGAAGGCCGCAGAGCATGCGGTGCAATGGATCGAGCGCTTTCATGCGCTGCTGAAACGCATCCCCAGTGAGAACGATGAACAATATATCTATTTCAAACACCGATGGATTCAGTTGGCCACAGATTTGCGCGGCAAAATCTCTAAAGAAAGCCATTTAGGCAAGGCGCTGAATCAGGTAATCGAAGTTTACCATCATGTGACTCAACATAGCCGCCAGTTGAATGGCATGTTGCATTTGGATACTCAAAAAGCCTGGGGGGGTGAAGATCAACCAGGGTATCTGAATACCGTTCAACAGACACTGCAAAATTGGCTGGATCACATGGGCGATTTGCCCAAATGGTGTGGGTATGTTCGGGTGAAACAAGAAGCTGCTGAGGCCGGTCTCACTCCATTAGTATGCTATTTGGAAGAGGGCAAGATTCATTCTGAAAACTTGATAATGATCTTCGAACATTCTTTCTATCGCGAATGGTATAACGCCCTACTGGAACAAGAACCCAAACTGCGCAATTTCTTGAGTACCGATCATTGGCAGACGATCCAACAATTTAGAGAAACCGACAAACGGGTGATTGAACTGGCCCAATGGCGGGTGAAAGAACAATTGTCGAACAAAGTCCCCCAGACAGTTGGTGTTGAAATGAAAACCTCGGAACTGGGGATCTTAAAAGCGGAAATCAAGAAAAAACGCAAACACATGCCGGTTCGCCGTTTATTGAAAGAACTGCCCAATCTCATCCCCCGGCTGAAACCTTGCTTTTTAATGAGCCCTCTCTCGGTGGCGCAATTTTTGGATATCGAATTTGCGCCCTTCGATCTCATCATATTTGACGAAGCGTCGCAAATCCCGGTGTGGGATGCCATCGGGGCCATTGGCCGCGGCGAACAGGTGATTGTAGTTGGCGATAGCAAGCAACTGCCGCCTACCAATTTCTTTCAAATCGTCGACTCGGATGAAGAGTGGGACGAAGATGTGATGTTAGAAGATATGGAAAGTATTCTCGATCAATGTTCGGTGGCGGGCCTGCCGCATTACGATCTTAAGTGGCATTACCGCAGCCGCCATGAAAATTTGATTGCGTTCAGCAATTATAACTATTACGGCAATCGTTTGATCACATTTCCCTCACCCTTGGCCGAAAGCGAAGGCTATGGCGTCGAGTTTCGTTATCTGGAAGACGGTGTATACGACAAAGGCAAAAGCCGCACCAACAAAGCCGAAGCCCACGCGGTGGCCGATGAAATTGTCACGCGGCTTCAGCATACCGAACAAAACACCCGTTCGATTGGGGTGGTCACCTTTAATTTGGCTCAGCAAAATTTGATTGAAAATTTGTTGGATGAAGCGCGATTGAACCATCCTGAAATCGACCGCTATTTCTCCAATGAACATCATGAACCGGTTTTTGTAAAAAACCTTGAAAACGTGCAGGGAGACGAACGCGATGTGATTATTCTCTCGGTGTGTTACGGGCCGGATGCGCAGGGGCGTGTGTCGATGAATTTCGGACCCTTGAACCGCGAAGGAGGCGAGCGGCGCTTGAATGTGGCGGTAACCCGGGGGAGGTATCAAGTGTTGGTCTTCTCAAGCATCCGCTCGGAAGATATCGATTTGAAGCGAACCCGTGCCATGGGGGCCGAACATTTGAAATTGTATTTGGATTATGCCCAACGCGGCCCCAAAGCCATCTCCGAAGCGTTTACGTTAGACCCGCAAGCCGATTTTGACTCACCGTTTGAGCAGGATGTGTATGAGGCGTTGCGCCAAAAAGGCTGGGACGCTGATATTCAAGTGGGCTGTTCGGGGTATCGCATCGACCTGGCTGTAAGGCATCCCCAAAACCCCGGTGAATATATTTTGGGTATTGAATGCGATGGGGCAAATTACCATTGCGCGAAAGTGGCCCGCGAGCGCGACCGTTTGCGCGAAGCGGTGTTAACTGGGCTTGGCTGGCAACTGTATCGAATCTGGTCGACCGATTGGTGGCAAAACTGCAAACACGAAATCGAGAAGTTGGATGCCCGTATTCAAGAAACCTTGCATGCATATGAGAGGCAAGAAAAAACTGCAAAATCTGAAGAGCCGCCAGTCACGCGAATCGCTTCGTATGTGCCGGATACGGCAAGTACAGCCAAAAAACCTGTTCGAAAGAAACAAAAGAAGAAGAAAAAAGTCGAAGAAAGTTCCAACACATTGCCGGGTCAGAAACAGTATATTTTTTCTTCGCCCTCAAAAACCAAACACAAAAAAGAAAAATTTTATGATGTTAAATTGAATAACACTATCAACAGACAAATTCAAGAAATCATCGAGACCGAAGCTCCGATTTCGTTTGATGCATTGGCCAAAACCATTGCCGAACACTGGGGCATCGAACGCGTTACCGACGTGATGAAACAACGCCTTCAATTTCTATTGAAAAAACCAAGCTATCAAACGACGTATACCGATGATCGAATGTTTTTATGGAAACAAAATCAAAACCCCGAAGAATACCGCGAGTTTCGAGTATTCAAAAACGAAGAACGCCGCAAGTTGGAGACCATCTCCAAAGAAGAACTCGCCAACGCCATCGCCGCCCTGCTCTCCCAGCATTTATCCGCCCCAAGAGAAGATTTGCTCAGAACCACCGCCAAACTATTTGGCTACAAATTAGTCAACAAAAAATCAATGGCCATCCTTGAACAAGGCCTGCAACACCTAGAAACACAAGGCCGCTGCAAATCAGAAGATAACACAGTAATCATCCAGGAGGAGGGCGACGTTGAAAATGCGCCGTGGCGTGCTCCTGCGGAGCCGGTTTGATTGATCCAATTCTGATTTCCATACATGGCCAGCATAATCCATAATGATGATGTAAAAAGACATTTAGGTATTAACGTTGGATGTCTCATGCGTTTTTTTGATGCGAATGATTCGAACTTTCAATCAGCCCGGCTCGGCGGGAGCCTCGCCCTCCTAATGGCAACGACTGGATTGGCGGGAGCCTCGCCCTCCTAATGGCAACGACTGGATTGGCGGGAGCCTTGCCCTCCTTAGGTGCAAGTTGTTGCCGTTAGGCAAGGTTGAAAATGCGCCATGGCGTTGCTCCCACCGATTTTTCTTAGATACTTCTTTTTTTTGAGGTGTCAAATTGTTCGTCTTGTTATATAGTTTTATCGAAGGGAGTTAATACTTCCCAATTTCCATACAAAGGTTTGACGATATGAGACGATTTCATCTTTGGATTACACTGGTTTTTCTATCCTTCACCATCTGTCATGATTCAACCGCTTTTGAGAGCATCAATACTCCTAAAAACTCAATTCAAGCAAACGGAGTAAATTCGTTGGAATATTCTCCCAATGGTGAGATGTTGCTCCACACCAGCAATGACAATATTTCTATTGTCAGCATGAAAGAAGAGAATTTTGGTAAAGTTTTATTCAAAACTTCCATCTCCGGACGAAAAATCTACGCCACCTGGGCTCCGCATGGCCGGCATTTTGTCACCTTCGGTTATAATACCCAGGTTTTTGATGCGAAAGACTTTTCCATAATTAAAGCGATTGGAATAGCCGCAGGAGGTGGCGGCTTTTCTCCGGATGGCAAATATCTATTCAACTGTTCCACCGGTTCTTCAGGCACACTATCGGCTTTCAAGACATTGTCTTGGAACAAGTTTCATGAATTTCGGGCGACGGGTTATACCCCTTTCGATGTAGCATTTTCACCTGATGCAGACCGGTTTGCAGTATTTCCCAATCACCCCAATCATTTTGCCGATTCGATTTATGTCAAAAACATAGAACTATACCGCATGCCTGGTTTCGAATTGATTCGAAGCTTTCAACCGCACGAGATTCCCCATGACGGCGCCAATGATATGCTTTCTGCCGCGATGTTTTCAATGGATGGGAAACACTTTATCACCGGCGGTTATGACGAATACATCCGCTTTTGGGATGTGGATAGTGGAGACATGAGGCGGGAATTCGCGGTTCGAAAATACCCCTGGGATCTCGAGATCACAACCGATCAGCGTTATCTGGTTACGGGAGATATGTCGTTCAGCGCCACTGTCTACGATTACCGGAGCGGTGAAACCCTGCGCCGGTATACCTCAGGGAACCGTATGTTGGGGATCGAAGT
>CAZEZQ010000234.1:0-6180 GCA_964516245.1 uncultured bacterium
TTATTCGGTGCGAATACGGCAGAGGAGTGGAATGAATAGCAGCTTTGTCTTTGTTTGGAAAACAGATATAGTCATAAAAAAACGTTTTAATTAGCAAGAGAGAATGTATGAGTGATAGATCGTTTTTAAATCTGAAACCGGCTGTGTATCGCCTGACCGAATCTCACAGCCATGATATTTCTCTGATGGACAGGCTGTTGGGGCAAATTCTGCGTGAACACGATGAAGAAGAATTGATCGATGTGGCGCGAAAGATATTTGCCCTGCAAGACCCAGCGGATGCCAAAAACTTGTTTGACCAGTTCACCGAACTGCAAGACCGGAAAAAACTGCGCTCATTGCTGCGCGCCTATACGGTGTTGTTTCAGTTGCTCAATTTGTGCGAACAAAAAGAAATTGTGCGGGTCAACCGAAAACGGCAGGCCCAAGCACACAAGCAGCCGCGCCGCGAATCGCTGTTCGACACAATTCAACGCCTGAAGCAAAGCGGTGTGACGGCGGAAGGGATGCAGGAATTGCTCTCTAGCATGGATATTCGCCCCACGTTAACGGCGCACCCTACTGAAGCCCGGCGCCGGGCGGTGTTGGATAAATTGGAAACACTGGCGCATTTACTGACCGAATATGGGTATCCTGAAGATTTGATCAATTTGGATGAACCGCTCAATTCTTCTCAGCGGATCGAAGAGAAAATGGTGCAGGCGCTGAACGCTTTGTGGCTTACCGAAGAACTGAGTTTTCATCCAGTCACCGTCGAAGATGAGGTGCGCAACTCGGTTTATTTTATCGAACATACGATTTTTGATGTGGTCCCCTGGCTGCATCATGACTTGCGCACGGCGTTGAAGCAGTCGTATCCAGATGCGCAGTTTGAGATCCCCCCGTTTATACGCTATCGCAGCTGGGTGGGTGGCGACCGCGACGGCAATCCGAATGTGACCCCGGAAATTACCTGGTGGACGCTGCTGTATCATTACCGCAAAGGCATTCAACTTTACGAGAGCCGGGTGGATCAATTGCTGCGCGAGTATAGCCAAAGCGCGCGGTTGGTGCCCCCGAGCGAAGAATTGCTGCATTCATTAGACAAAGATCAAGAAGAAATTCAGTTGCCTGAAGAAGGTTTGCAGCGATATTCAAGTGAACCCTACGCCAAGAAATTGATTTTTGTTCATGCCCGGCTGGAAGCCATGCTGGAATTTTTGAATACCATTCAAGATTTTCATACCATTGGCGAGATCAGCGAGTTCCCCACCATTGCCTATACCAGTGATAAGGAATTTTTGCACGATCTTCAGCTCATTCAAGAAAGCCTGCGGCATGGCAATGCCGAAAGGCTGGCCCACGAGGGCGCGCTGCAAGATTTGATCGTGCAAGCGCAAACCTTTGGTTTTCTGCTGGCCGCTTTGGATATCCGCCAGCACAGCCAAGAGCACGAAGCGGTGCTGGATGAATTGTTCGCTGCATCACACTCGTTGGCTGGGCGGAAGTATTCTGAATTGCCTGAATCGGAAAAAGTGCGGTTGTTGAGCAACGAAATGTATGACCCCCGGCCCCTCTTGCCGCGGGGTTGGAAAGGCTCAGAGCGGGCGATGCGGGTGTTGGAAGTATTTGAAGCGGTGCGGCATGCGCATCAGCTCTTTGGCAAAGATGCGGTGCAATCGTATGTCATCAGCATGACCCATTCTATTAGTGACATATTGGAAGTGTTGGTATTGGCCAAAGAGAGCGGCCTGGTACGTTTGAAACGGGATGAGCAGGAAACCATTTTGGAAAGCGATCTCGATATCGTGCCATTATTTGAGACCATCGACGACTTGGGCCATTCGGACAAACTGATGCGCGATTTGTTTACCAACCAGGCGTACGCGATGCAGTTAAAAGCGCGAAACCGTTTTCAAGAGGTGATGCTGGGGTATTCAGACAGCAGCAAAGACGGCGGTTTTATGGCGGCCAATTGGTATCTCAACGATACCCAATCCCGTCTGGCGGATTTGTGCAGCCGGCATGAAGTCGATTTGCAGCTGTTTCATGGCCGCGGGGGCACCGTGGGACGTGGTGGAGGTCGCGCGTATCTTGCCATTCAAGCGCAAGCGCCGGGCAGCATGCACGGGCGCATACGTTTTACCGAGCAGGGTGAGGTGATTTCGTTTCGCTATAGTTATTCGCCCATCGCTCACCGGCATTTGGAGCAAATTGTGGGGGCGGTGATGCTGGCCTCGTCTGAAAAAACCCAATCGCATCCAGCCTCCAATGAGTTTTGCCAGGCGGTGAGTCAGATGACCGAGCGGGCGCGAACCGCCTATCGTTCGTTTGTGTATGATGACCCCGATTTCTGGGAATTTTACGTGCAATCCACCCCGATTGCCCATATCAGCCATTTGCCCATTGCATCGCGCCCGGTGTCGCGCAAGGGCAAGAGCATGGTGGGGATGGAAGACCTGCGCGCCATCCCCTGGGTGTTTTCATGGGTGCAGTGCCGCTATTTGATCATCGGCTGGTATGGCGTGGGCACCGCGCTCGAATGGTACGCCGGGCAAGAGAAGCAAAACCTTACTCTGCTCAAAAACATGTATAAAGAATGGACCTTCTTCCGGCTGGTGATCGATAACGCGCAGTTGGAATTGGTGCGCACCCATTTGCCCACAGCTTCGTGGTATGCCTCGCGCACCCGTTCGAAAGAGATCAGCCAGCGTCTACACCAAACGATTGTGGAAGAGTACAACCGGACGCACAAATGGATTCTCAAAGTAACAGAGCAGAAAGAACTGCTATCCCACGCCGAAATTGTTCGCAACACAGTCGAACTGCGCAACCCCATCGTGGCCCCGCTGAACCGGATGCAAGTGGCCCTGCTGGGTGAGTTTGATGAAGTGGAGGATGGGAAAACCGAGGCGGAGCCAGAACTGCGTGAAGCGATGCTGCTCAGTATTATTGGGATTGCTGCCGCGATGCAGAGTACGGGGTGATGGATAAATAGTGGAAATAGTGAAAAAGAGATTGTATTATTCCACAGTTACACATATACTGTGTAATATGAAGAATTTAACGCTAAGCATTGAAGAAGATATTATTAAAGTTGTTAGGCGTTATGCTGCCGAACGGGATACCTCTGTAAATCGATTGGTGCGAGAGTATCTTAAGGGAATTGCTGAACAAGAAACTCGAGCACAAACAGCACGAAAACGCATTGGTGAATTAAGCCGAACTTCGAAAGCACGCATTGGCAACGCAACCTGGACACGTGACGAGCTTCATGATCGCTGATTGCTTTTTAGATACCAATATACTTGTTTATGCTGCCACGGGTCGTGGGGAGGAAGAACTCAAACGGAAACACTCATTAGAACTGATCCAGACAAAACAATTTGGTCTTTCTGCTCAAGTGTTACAAGAATTTTTTGTTATTGTGACTCGGAAAATTGATGTACCACTATCTACATCATCAGCTTTGGAGTGGATCGAACAATTTGAAGCATTTCCTATTATATCAATTGATAAGAATTTGGTAAAAACTTCTATAGAGTTGAGTGAGAAATATCTTATTTCATATTGGGATGGGGCCATTATTGCAGCAGCCCAATCTCTTCAGGCAAATGTTCTTTATACTGAAGACTTAAATGCAGGCCAATCATATGACGATGTTGTTGTCGTAAATCCGTTTCACAATAAATAGATCGTTTCACATTGCGGCAAGCGTGGAGAATATTTCAAAAACAGTATTGCTCCATCGGTCTATAATCTCTCATAATCAAATCATTTGCCCATAAAGGACTTGAAGAATTTTTCTTAACTGGAAATAAAAAAGGGATAATACCAGAGCACGCGAACAAACTTGAGAGAATTCTAGACCGGTTCGACGCTGCCAAAGAGATCAACGATATGAGATATCCAGACTCTCATCTACACCCGTTAACTGGTGATAAAATAAGACCTTTATTCGGTACGCGTATCAGGCAATTGGAGAGTAATATTTGCCTTTCATAACGGTGAGGCTTATGATGTAGATTATTTGGATTATCACTGAGAGGTTTTCTTATGCGAAAAAGAGAACGCAAACCAACCCATTCTGGCGCCATCTTAAGAGAAGATTATTTGATCCCTATGTCTCTAACCATACATGACCTAGCTGAAATACTGGCTTTGCCGGAAAACACCGTATCACAAATTGTAAATGAAAATGGTTCATTTACCCCCGATACCGCTCTTCGCTTGTCCCGGGCATTTGATACTTCGCCGGATTTGTGGATGAATTTGCAGAAAAATTATGATTTGTGGCAGGCTGAGCATACATCCAACGAATGGCGAAAGGTACAACCCATTTTTACACAACAGATGCATTCACACGAGTGAAATTTTCGTTTCGCCGTTTTCCTGCCTTTCCACATTCCTGTCTTTCCGCCGCGGCGGATTCAAACAAAATCACTCCCGCTCCCGAAAAATTCATAGGTGCTTTTTTCCATGTATCTTGTTCTCTTCTTTTGACAAAACCATCTTGTTTCGTATTATAATAATTTAAAAGCCATCATTTAGTTTGGAGAAAGATTGTGAAAACCGCCAAAGACATTATTCAAGAAATCAAAGATTTGCCTGAGGAAAAAAAGCAAAAAGCGGCCGCCTATTTGAATGCTGATGAGGAAGAAGAATTTTTGGAAGAGAGCTATTCTGAGGAAGATATTGCCAGAATTCTTCAGGCGGGGGAGGAAGCCCGGCAGGGGATCAATGTTGTTGGACCCTTTGAAGGGGAAGAAGCGATTGAGTATTTGAGAAAATTACGAAAATCTGGTTGAATGGTGCATTGAACAAATGAAACTTACAGCTGAAATTGAAAATCTTAAGAAAACTATAGAAAAATTGCCTTCAGAAAAAATCAGTGAAGTCTCTGAATACCTCGGATCACTCGTACAAGAACAATCCCAACCAAACTCCCAACGGATTCAAAACTTGGAAGGGATTTGGGAGGGATTGGGTTTTGAAACGCTGGACATCGAAAAAGAGATATCCAACCTATGTTCAGATATCGACCGTTCAATTTTGCGGAAATAGGATATGGAATATTTAGCGGATACTGTAGCGGTTGTTCGGCATTTTTCAAAATCTGGAAAGATTGGCAAAGATGCTCATGATATTTTGCGGCAAGCGGATGTTGGTAAAAACACGATTTGGATATCCATAATATCGATTGCTGAAATCATGTATCTTTCTGAAGGCAATCGTATTGAGGATGGTGGTTCTTCTTTGTTATGCAGTAGGTCGGATTTCTTATGTTTTGTATGGGATGGATGTGTGTTTGTAGATCGATCAGCCCGGCTCGGCGGGAGCCTCGCCCTCCCAGCGGGAGCCTCGCCCTCCTGGCGGTGGCAGATTATACGAAATAAATGAAAAGGGGAAAGCAACATGCTTTCCCCCAATAGTCGTTCGTCATAGTTTGAGTGTTTACGCAATCGTAATCGAAGAATCCAAATACACATCTTGAATGGCGTTGAGCAGTTGGATGCCTTCTTCGAAGGAGCGTTGGAAGGCTTTGCGGCCGGAGATTAGGCCGGTGCCGCCTGCGCGTTTGTTGATGACGGCGGTTTTGACGGCTTCTTGCAGGTCGTTATTGCTGGAGGCGCCGCCAGAATTGATTAGACCCATACGGCCCATGTAGCAGTTGGCGACTTGATAGCGGGTTAAGTCAATCAGGTGATCTGTTGCCAACTCATCATACATGCCCGGATGGGTTTTGGCGAATTTGATGGCCTTGAAGCCGCCGTTGTTGGTGGGGAGTTTTTGCTTGATGATGTCGGCTTCGATGGTCACGCCGAGGTGGTTGGCTTGGCCGGTCATGTCGGCGGCGGCGTGGTAATCGGTCCCGTTTTGTTTGAAATCATTGTTGCGCAGATAGCACCACAGAATGGTGGCCATGCCCAGTTCATGCGCTTCTGAAAATGCGGCGGAAATTTCTTCGATCTGGCGGCTGGATTCGGGTGAACCAAAGTAGATGGTCGCGCCCACCGCGGCAGCGCCCATTTCATAGGCTTGCTGCACGTTGGCAAACAGGCGCTGGTCGTATTTGTTGGGATAAGTCAAGAGTTCGTTGTGATTGATTTTCACAATGAAAGGGATCTTGTGAGAATACTTGCGCGCCACCGCGCCCAAAACGCCAAGAGTAGAAGCCACGCCGTTGCAGCCGCCTTCAAT
>CAZEZQ010000234.1:6190-7563 GCA_964516245.1 uncultured bacterium
GCTAGTTTGACGATGTTTTCGGGATCGAAATACATGGGGTTGGGGGCAAACGATGCTCCAGCCGTGTGTTCGATGCCCTGGTCGACCGGCAAGATAGAGAGATAACCGGTGCCGCTTAGGCGGCCATGACGAAAGAGCCAAGTCAAATTGCCCAACACGCGATTGTTGCGGTCAGAGTGATAATAAATGCGATCCACGAAATCAGGCCCAGGCAAATGCAGGCTTTCTTTCGAGATGGTTTTGCAAGAGTGTTCCAATAAATCTTTGTTTTCGGGTCCAAGAATGTCAAATATAGATTGTTGTTGTCCCGCTGGTGCTTGTACCATAATTGTTTCTCCTTAAAGGGATATAGTTTCATGGAGGTGTATTCATTACTTTATTCAATTATATTGTCCCACTCCACCGGCAATTGGTCAACGTTTTTGAGATAGAATCAAGTCGTCATGATTCATAAGCAGATTCACTCAAACAAATCGTCCCGTTCTCCCCGTTTCTTTTCGAAATGCATACCCAATCCTTTTTGCATGTCAAATACCAGGCTTAAAACCACTGGCACCAGCATTAAGGTGAAAATCGTGGATACCAAAAGTCCACCCACCACTACGCTGCCCAACCCGCGGTAGAGTTCTGAACCCGAGCCGGGCATCAACACCAAAGGCAGCATGCCGCCGACTGAGGTGAGAGTGCTCATCATAATGGGACGCACACGGCTTTCTACCGCCAGGGCGATGGCTTTGTGGTGGGTGAGTTCGCCTTCCTCCTTCGCGGCGGAACGTCCGGAGAGAAAGTTCAACGTTTGGTGAACGATCAGAATCGCATTATTCACCACCACTCCCGCCAGAATCACGAATCCAAGAATGGTGAGCACATCCATGTTTTGAACAGGCATATAACGGTCGATTACGGTCCATTCGTGAACCCCGGCCAGGGCCAGAAAGCCACCGAAGGTGGCCAAGGGGACGCTGAGCATGATCACCAGTGGATACAGCCAGCTTTGGAACAAAACGCACATCAACAAATACACCACCAGCAGCGAAAGAAACAGCGAACTGGTGAGAAAGCCGCTCCAACTCCCGTCGCCCATCAAGGCGGTTTGCATGGCGTCTAACTTGCTGGCCGAGCCCGCCATTTGCACTTCGACGCTGGGTGGAATCGCCCCTTGCTGGCGCAGGGATTGGATTTGGTTTTGCACTTCGGTGATTGCCCCTTGCAGCGGCGTGCCGCGGGGAGGGGTGAATTGCAGTGTCACTCCACGTTGACGGCTCACCCGTTTGATCTGATCGGGCTCATTGACGCGGGCCAAGCGGGCCACGCTATCCAGCCGCACCACATTGCCGTTGGGTGTGGCCAGGGGCAGATTGCCCAAGGCTTGC
>CAZEZQ010000235.1:0-7555 GCA_964516245.1 uncultured bacterium
GCCCTCCTAACAGCAAAATCCCTTATGTTAATGACATTGCCCCCTAACCCCTCTTAACCTTGCCCAAACTTGGGGAAAGAATAATGCCCGTCTTTGTGGGTGACGTGCGTTCGCTAAGATTAATAAGCAATTGGAAACGGATTCATATTTTCCATGGATCACGATGAGGTAGATTCAGTAGTTGGTTGGCTTCTTCATCGCTAATGAATACTTCATTTTGTGGATCCCAAAGCAGTTTGCGTTGCAAGCGTGTGGCGATGCCGCCGAGCAGTACTACGCTTATTGAACGATGAGCTGTTTCGATATCGCAGATTGTTTTTTTGCGAGATTTTACGCATTCCAAAAAATTGATTGAATGGCTATTGCTATGATACACACGTTCTGCATCTTCACTGAGTGGTTTTTCCAGTAGGGATTCTGGTTCAGAAACAAGATGTTCGCGGTCAACGCCGATTCGACCTGTGCTGCCTAGATACCAGCCACCGCCGGTTGAGCCTATATTGCTATCGTCCAGGGGGCAGCCGCGAACAATGGTCCCATTTTTGTATTGATAAACGGCATAATCTTCTTCAAACCAAATTTCGATAGGGCCAGAGTGGTCGGCATCCAAACACCATTGCACAATGTCATAGTGGTGTTGTCCCCAGTTGATTCCCCCGAAGCCGAATAAGTGCGCGTCTGATTTCCCTTGGTAGGGGATTTTCGGTGCTGGGCCGAGCCATAGGTCCCAATCAAAGCCTTCTGGGATGGGTTTTTCCTCACCAAATTTTTCCGGCCATTTGGCCCCGCCACCGTTTCGAAAGGCATAGATGGTTTCAACTTTGCCAATGCGGCCGTTGCGAATTAGCTCGCAAGCCCGCCTGAATTTGCCGCCGTATTCGGAGCGTTGTTGTGTACCGGCTTGAAAGACACATTTGTTTTTTTGCACAGCTTTTTTCATCGCCTGGCTTTCATGGATCGATACGGCGGTGGGTTTTTCACAGTAGATATCTTTGCCTGCCTCTGCCGCCATCGCTGTCATCACGGCATGCCAGTGGATGGGGGTGGCTATCAATACCGCATCGATGTCATTGCGTTCAAGGAGTTCACGAAAATCATGGTAGGCGTCACAGGTGCGGGAATTGTTTTTCCCATATTTCTTCTCGTAGTATTGATGCAATCGATTTTGGGCCTGTTCGCGTTTGTTGCGCCATACATCACATAGCGCCAACACCTGAACGTCATCTCTCCCAGCATAGCCTTCGGGCAGGTAGGTCCATGCCTCACCGAACAAATGCCCGTTTCCCATTACGCCCATGCCGATGAATCCCATAGTGACCCGGTCGCTGGGTGGGGCAGTAGTATCATTGCCCAGCACCGTATTGGGGATAATTATTGGAGCCGCGGCGGCCAAACCGATTGTTTTTGTAGTAAAATCGAGAAAGTTTCGACGATTCAATTTTGTGTTCATCGACATGCCCTTTCATCATTTTCTTCGAATTCCACTTTTGCGTTTCAATGGATCACGTACGGGGTATTGTAAGCTCCATACCTTTGGAATTTCTTTTTGGAAATTTTCAATTTTTTTTATCAAACGTTGTACTAGATTCGGATATTGATCATTTAATGGTTTGCGTTCTTGGGGATCATTCTCGATGTTATACAATTCAGGTTTTTTAAGTGATTGGTTTCGGTTGGCAACGTGTAATTTCCATTTGCCGTCACGGATGGCTGTCACATTGTCTTCATACACCCAGAAAAATGGTTTTTGCCGCTCAAAGTTTCCATCTCCTGTCATCAAGGGCAAAATATCCTGGCCGTCATATACGCGATCATCCGGCAGTTCTCCTCCTGCGAGTTTTAGAAGAGTTGGAAAAATGTCATACGCAACTGCAGGTGTATCGACAACTTTCCCTGAAGGCAATACTCCAGGCCAATTGGCAATCAGGGGGACGCGTATCCCCCCTTCGTAAGAGTCGCGAATTCTTCCCCGCAATCCACCTGTGTCACCGTCATGGAGCATAGGACCATTGTCACTGCTGCAGACAACGAGCGTATTTTCACGCAACCCAAGCCGGTCGAGCGTAATGAGAATGCGGTTAGTTTGCTGATCCATATATTGGATTGCATCTATATATAGAGAATTTGTTTCCGACCGGTGTTGTGGAGGCAAATTGATTGGTGGATGAGGGAGGGTATGCGAGAAATACAAAAAGAATGGGTTGTCTTGATTGGAATTGATAAAATCAATCGCTTCGTTGGTGAGTCTCTCGGTTACATTTTGAACTTTGTTTCCATCCAAACGGTTGATGATTTGGTTGTCGCGATACAACAACGTGGGGAGCATATCCATGCTGTAGGGCAGCCCAAAATAACGGTCAAAACCGTGTTGTTTGGGTAAATAGCGAGTGCGGTCACCCAGATGCCATTTGCCGATGCAAGCGGTAGAGTAGCCCTGTGTTTTTAGCGCTTCGGCAATGGTAATTTCGTCATGGGGAATTCCGCTGGGGCTGTCGGGCCGTAGAACATCTACGATCCCAACCCGAAACGGCTGGCGTCCGGTAAGCAAGGCGGCACGCGAAGGGCTGCATACTGTATGAGCAATATAATACTGAGTAAGGCGTACACCCTTTTCCGCCAAACGGTCGATAACCGGTGTTTTGATAGTCGGATTTCCATACACACCCAAATCGCGGTAGGCCAGATTGTCAGCCCAAATCCATACGATATTCGGTTTTGATTTTCTTTGTTGTGTTAGATTGCTGGTTTGATTTGTTTCAAGATTTTGGGTAAATCCTGAGGATTGGCTTGCTGTTGTGAGGCCTATCCCTGCTAGTTGTAAGAAGTTTCTACGATCCATTTTTTTGCCTTTGATTGTTTCGTTCATAATTTTGGTTAGAGTCAGAGGAGAAATGATGGCTTCAATCTCCCCTGGCCCCTCTTATCAAGGGGGGTATCACAACACTCTCGCCTTTTGAGTTTACAGGTTCTTCGAGTTTGATTTTGTCTTGTCCAAGTGCAGTTACTAAATTTGGCAAATCGTATGTTTTAAGAGCTCCATGAATCACGTTGATTAAAGCACCCTTAGTGACCGGTGTGGAGATTACATTCGACCATGAAACCAGAGATTGTCGAAGTTTTACTGATTGAAACAAATCGGGTTCCAATGCAGTGGCATGCAAGGCGGCTGGACCTGTTTCTCCTACTGCTATTAAATAAATCTGTACTTTATTATTTGATGCTTGCATGAGATATTTGGCTGAAACAAGAATGTCTTCGGCCCGCATGCCGACAAACGATTTGCCCAGCATGTAAGCGATAAAGAATTCGGCGGGATTGTAACCGGTGAATTCCAATGCGGCTTTGTATCGCCATGGTGTTGTTCGTGTTTCCCCGCAGCCCCGAACGTCTATGGCCAACACTTTATGGCCGTCTTGAACGAGAGATTCGATTTCATCTCCAGGCATAGCCTCTTTGTGTTTCCCTTCACCATGAACATACAAATAGGGTAAGCCAGTAATGGTTTCGGGTTGAAACATTAAGGCAGGGAGGTATATGTTCCGTTCCCAACGAAGCACCAGTTTTTCAATGTGATACCCTTGCCGTTTAAGTTTGCCTTTGCTTTCCACTCTCGGGAGCGGCAGGTTTTCGAATGAACGTATACCGGCAATCGAGCGTACTTTTTCCAATAGTTGTTTTTGATCCCTTTGTTCCCAAAGTTGTTTTCGTTTTTGCGCCCACTTCTGTTCATATTCGAGATTGAGATCAAAGATTGAACGCGCGTTAGGCATCAGCAAAACTTGACCATCTGGAGTGCATTGCAAATTATCGTTTGTCTCTAAATCTACTTCTTGCTCTGTGTATGCATTGTCTTCTTTTAATAGCCAGCGCTGCATCCAACGGGCGGCGCCTTCACGCAAGTGTTTTGAAAATCCATGAGGTTCATCGGCTTCGACCAAACCCACTCGTTCCGCGTGCCCCAATCTTGTATAGAGCCGTTTTGCCTGGCGGAATGACTCCCATGCCCCTTCGATGGGGACAAAATCACGAGTCGCAGTCAATAACAATGTGGGCTTCGGCGCCCGCATTAAAATGTAATCTGGATGATCCATGCCATATTTGATTTGGGCATGAATGTTTTGTTCGGCATCGCCCGGTCCCGGACTTTCGTTTTTTCGGCGGGTAGTGGTAATGAAGCATGAGGGAGCCGCGCTAACAATCCGTTGATCGAGCGCCATTAGATAACTAGTCAGCATTCCCCCGCCGGAGTTTCCCGTACAACCAATGGCGCTCTCATCGATTTCATCGCGGGACAACATATAATCAATACTGCGAATTCCATCCCATATTTTATAGGTCGCCAAATTCCTACCGAGCAGAATGGGGGCCACGCCTTCGACCATATGTTCGGTGGTGGCTCGATAAAGTGGTTGGCCCTCATCGTCAAGCACTTGTTTCCGTTCTCCCTGGCCTATGGGATCGTAGCAAAGAGCCGCCATCCCATTTTTGGCTAAGAGAATGCAAATTTGTTGGTAGGCGGCTTTGCCGTTTTGACTATGGCCGCAGGGGACCAAAACTCCCGGATAGGGGGGAGGAGAATTGGGGTGATAGAAGTTGGCAGTAACGTAAAAGCCTGGTTGACTTTCATAAATTACTTTTTCCAAACGGTAATCATCATACTTTTTCTTGCCAACGATACGAGCGTTTAGAGGAGTTTTTTCAGGAAATTCTCCTAATTGTTCGAAAAAGAATTCACGCAACGATTTTTGATAGCGATCGATTTGTTCTTGTGTTTCTAACTTCTCGTAGGTTCGCAATCGTTCATTCAAAGCCTTGTGGGCGAGCTGGCGAAGATATACCCGTAACATTTCTTCTTCGATCGGTTGATCGGCAGAAGAAGACATAACAGCAAGTTCTTCGGCTTTTTCTGTTTCTACGCCGATGACAATATGAAGACTCCACATATGGAATAAAATTACGGCGCAAAAAAGACTTGTGATTCTTATGATCTTCCCTTTCATACCCTTCTCCTTTTTTGATACCGTAAAACAAGATTGAAATAACTTTTAGAGCAATCGATGAATTTGTTGGGAAAACTTTTTACCATTTGATAGGAAAACCCAAATGCAGTTCACAAGACATCACTCAAAAAATAGATCATTTACCCTTATCGAATTGCTCATTGTGGTTGCGATTATTGGTATTTTGGCGGCTATTGCCGTCCCCAATTTTTTACAGGCGCAAATCCGAGCCAAATTATCGCGGGCGATCAGCAATATGCGAACCGTGGCGACCGCGCTTGAAACGTATTACATTGATAAAAATACCTACCCGCGCTGGGCATGGGACGGATGGGGGAACCCAAACAACCATTACACGGGTTTCAGAGATTTAACTTCACCTGTAGCCTATATCAGCGGTGAGGCTGCCTTTGTTAATCCATTCAAAGTTCATTATCAGAAGGACCGGAATGTTCCCGATGGGCGGGAACTCGATCCATTCTTTGAATTGGGGACATTCAAATTCATTCGTGGGGGATCAAGGCGGCAACCGGCACAACTCAACCAGGATGAATTTCCCAAAAATCTTTGGCTATTGGAGAGTTCTGGACCTGACAAAGCAGACGATTATGGTGCGGGGAGTTACCCGCAAGAAGCGTTGGTATATCAGGCATCCAACGGCTTGACCAGTAGGGGAGATATTTTCTTGGGTGGGGGAGTCTACGTGGCCGATTGGGTGAAGGGATTGGAGTATTGAATCTGTGAATGTTTTTTCAAAATAAAAAGAATTAATCCGTCAAACGAAAGTGAAGGTGCCAATTCATAATGCCATGAATTGCTAACTTTTATATCTATTTTGTCCGCAATTAAAATAAAACATCAATTTTTCATTGCTTTGACCGCCCTATTCAAAACAATTCTATTATTTACACTGTAAAATAATGAGTTGTATCACAATAGTGTGATACGACTTAAATCTATCTATATTTAGAAGGAGGTATGTATGCGTTGCACAACAAAAATTCTATGTACTATCACTGCGTTAATGATGGTCACGGGAATGGCTTATGGAGATCGGCAAACGTTAGATCCCACTCTAACAAATGTCGCTCTTCCATTGCCGGAGGCGCCAACCATTGATGGTTCTATCGAAACCGAGGTTTGGCAGTACGCGGGCGGATCACAAGCCGGAGGAGGTTCGTCAGACTGGAGCATTGAGTTCAATGAATTTGCGATTGATTTCGTTGTTGGAGGACAAAATCCAAATACATCGACAGGAGGTCCTCTCAGTGCCGATGACATTAACATCGAAATTTTTGCCGGGTATACGGAAGAAGCACTTTATGTGGCTGTGCGTGTACAAGATGATCTTTTATTTAGTGATACGGCTGAAGCTGAATCACAAAATCAAAATACTTGGCAGGACGATAGTGTGGAAGTATTTGTCGACGGCGATAACAGCAATTTTGAAGAACGCGACACAACTGGTGAAAACCCAGAGGTTGTTGATACCGGTGGCCAATACGTTATCACCGTCAACAATGCTTTTCGTGAAGCCGAAGCGGGTAACCCGGGTTATGGACCCGACCAGCCCTGGTATGCACTCACTCAAGTGGATGAGGACGCTGCTGATTATGAGGCCGAATTTCGAATTTCCATGGACGAAATTGGCAACCCTCAACAGGGAGATATCATTGGCTTCACGGTGCAAGTGAATGATGATGACGACGGTGGCGATTCGGCTGAAAATGTGTACATATGGACCGGAGCTTCTCATGAAGAAGTCACCTATGGCAATTTGGTGCTGGGTCCACGCAGTTACACAGCTCCGAAGGTTTCTTCTGCTCCTACTATTGATGGTGAGGTGAGTGATGGAGAATATGGTGATGCTGAGGCGGTGGAAGTAAACACCCATACAGGAATGTATACCGGTGTTGATAACGATTGGGAAGAAGGCGATCACGCATTCACTTTTCAAGTGGTTCACGATGATGAAAACATTTATGTTCGATCTGTAGTATCTGACGATCAGATTAAAATTGACACTTCGGATCCGGCTACACCAGATGGGAACACATGGCAGGATGACAGTGTGGAAGCTTTCTTCGATGGTGACAACAGTGATGATACAGTACATTTTAATAATGCCGAACATGGCCCCGATGAATTTGAAGGCCAATATGTGATGACGGCTCATGGCGCCCGGCGTGACAACGAAGCTAACAATCCACCGTTTGGAGAAGATGCTCAGTGGTTTGCGGCCCAAACCATGGGAGAAAACGAATACACTGTGGAACTTCGAATTGGCAAAGCAGGGTTATTAAATCCTGCCGATGGGGACACGGTTGGTTTCAATATTAATATCAACGATGATGATGACAACATATTTGGCAATGAACCCAAAACACAATTGAATTGGAGTGGAAGACCCCATCTGGAATCATCTTATGGCGATCTCATCTTAGGAACAGGAGGTACGCCTGTGAGCCATTGGAATCTTTATTAAAGACGATCCGGAAAGAAGTAAAATCCAGCATTTTGCTGTACCACATCTTGGAGCGCATGCGAGGACGCCT
>CAZEZQ010000236.1:0-7541 GCA_964516245.1 uncultured bacterium
GGGCGAAATAAAGATATTGATCTCATTCAACTTAACAATATTATGAGAGACAATCACTCACAATACACAAGTAAAAATCTAAATAAAGAATTTTTTTATCGATTCTCTCAAACTTGATTCAGCCAAGTCAAGAAATCATCACCAAACTGCATCCTTTCCTATATTCCTTATGATGAACGAAACGATACAAAGCATAATAATATCCAAAATATACAGAAAGAGCCGTGTAAGACGTTCCGGCAAAAAGTCTTTTTTGGAGCGCAGGTCATAGACGCGCCTTGGTGGGCGTCCTCGCCTGCAACAACACACAGTGCGGATTGGATACCTGCGTACTATATATTGTGTGGCCGTTTTCTGGAACAGACTTTTTGCCGAAACGTCAGTGTAAAAATTCACAAAACCACATACAATTTAGAAAATGATATTTGGGGAGAAATGATCATGAAACCAATCAAACGCCGCCAGTTTCACAAAATTGCATTGGGAACCACAGCCGCCCTAAGCCTTCCCTACTCGAATGTACTTGGAGCCAATGATGATATCCGCGTTGCCGTTGTAGGCTTTCGCAGCCAGGGCCGCAGCCATATCAATAACTATTTGCAGATTCCCGGTGTACGGGTCGTTGCGCTTTGCGACGTAGACCGTCATGTGCTCGAACGGGGCGTGAATGATTTCAAAAAAAGAAATCTGAAAGTTGATGCCTATACCGACATCCGCAAGTTGCTTGAAGACGACAGCATCGATGCAGTATCCACCGCCACCCCGAACCACTGGCATGCCTTGATCACGGTGTGGTCGTGCCAGGCGGGCAAACATGTATGTGTGGAAAAACCGGTATCGCACAACATTTTTGAAAGCCGCCAAATGGTCAACGCCGCCCGAAAATACAATCGCCTGGTGCAAGCCGACTTGGACCTGCGCTCGCAGCCATGGCTGCAAGAAGCGGTTCAGTTTGTGCACGAAGGCAACCTGGGCAAACCAATTTATGCCCGCATCCACAATTACAAAAAACGGGGCAGCATCGGGAAAGTAAACGGTCCGCAAGAAGTTCCCGATCACATAGACTACAACCTATGGACCGGCCCGGCCCCCATGCACCCTCTGCGCCGACAACGCCTGCATTACGACTGGCATTGGGTGTGGGAAACCGGCAATGGCGAAATCGGCAACAATGGGCCGCATCAATTGGATATCTGCCGTTGGATGCTGGGCTGCGACACCTTGCCCAAACATGTGCTCAGCCTTGGTGGACGCTTCGGTTACGATGACGACGGCGAAACCCCCAACACTCACCTGGCCTATTTTGATTACCAACCCGCCCCCATTTATTATGAATCCCGCGGCCTGCCCCGCAAAGCCGGGCACGATTGGATGGATGCCTTCCATGCCCAAAGCATTACAGGAACCTCCATCAAAAACAAACACCAAAGCGGCAGCCCCAACATGGGGTGGCTCATTCAATGCGAAAATGGCTATCTGCTTTACGGCCAGGCATTCAGCAACGATGGAACCTTGATCAAATCATTCAAATCTGAACGCAAGAGTCCCCAAGCCAGTTTTATCCAAGCGTTGCAAAGTGGAAAGAGAAGCGATCTACGATCTGACATACTCGAAGGGCATTTATCAACTTCCTTAAGCCATTTGGGCAATATTTCATATCGCGTAGGCAGCGGGAAAAATGGCGAAGAGATCCGTGAACGGCTGCAAAACAACAAACGTATGCTTTCCATCTACGAACAGATGCTTGATCATTTGATAGCCAACCAGGTGAATCTAAAACAAAACCCCATTCAAATGGGTGTGGGATTAACATTTGACCCTGAAGCAGAATTGTTTACAGGTGAATTTTCTAACGAAGCCAATCAACTCGTTTCACGTCACTATCGAAAACCCTTTGTCGTTCACGAAATGGCTTAGAGTATGAATCACAATTTCAGTACCCGTTAATGGGAACCGGTGAATGTGCTAGAGTAATAGACAAATAGTGCGAAGGAGATTATCAATGGGATCAAAAAAGAATCACATTCAGAATCAAAAACCAATCAAACGCCGCCGCTTTTTGCAATACGGAGCGGCAGCCACCAGCGGACTGCTAATCACCAGCGGGCTTGGCGCGCAATCGGCCAACGACAAGCTGAACATCGCCTGTATCGGCATCGGCGGCCAAGGCCGCTCAAATCTCAATAGTGTCGATCACGAAAACATCGTCGCTCTTTGCGATGTCGACGACGAACGCGCTGGCGATGCTTACGAAAAACACCCCAAAGCCAAAAAGTTCTACGACTATCGCAAAATGCTGGACGCCATGGGCAGCGAAATTGATGCGGTGGTGGTCAGCACCCCCGACCACACCCACTTTCATCCCGCCATGGCCGCTATGGATATGGGCAAGCATCTTTATTGTGAAAAACCAATGGCCCATGCAGTCGACGAAATTCGCCAGATGACCGAACTGGCCCGCAAAAACAAACTGGCCACCCAACTGGGAATGCAGCGACACACCAAAGACAATATGCATCGCGTGGTTGAACTCATCCGTACCGGCGCAATTGGTGATATCACTGCTGTCTACGCCTGGAAAGGCGGAAACCGCGGTATGCCGCCTATACCGACAGAATTTCCACCCATCCCCAAACATTTGAAGTGGGATTTATGGCAGGGACCGGCAGATGAACGCAAATACAGCCCTGAATATTGCCCCTACAAATGGCGCTTCTGGTGGGATTACGGCACCGGCGAAACCGGCAACTGGGGCTGCCATATTTTGGATATCCCCTACTGGGCGCTCGAACTGCACAAAACCAATCCCACAAAAGTCTCAGCTTGGGGACCGCCGGTAGATCCTGAACGCTCACCGAAATCCATGTTCTCCAAATTCAACTTCCCCAAACGAAGCGGCAAACCGGCGATGGAACTGCATTGGTACCACACCAATGACCCCATCCCCTTCTTCGAAGAACACGGGATACCGAAAAGTGGCAACAACCTCTTCGTGGGAACCAAAGGCATGCTGCTCACCGGCTTTGACGGCCATCAACTCTTACCCAAAGAAAAATTTGCCGATTTCGAATACCCCGAACCCTTCATCCCCGATTCACCCGGCTTCCGCCAAGAATGGATCAACGCCTGCAAAGGCGGAGAACCCGCCACCTGCGATTTTGAATACAGCGGACCGTTAGCCGAAACCGTCATCCTCGCCAATGTCGCCTATCGCGCCGAATCAGACTTTGAGTGGGATGCGAAAAACCTCAAAGCCAAAGGCGCCCCAAAAGCCGAACCTTATATACGTCCCACGTATCGCAAAGGATGGAAGTCGTATACAATTGCATCAGCGACATATTGAACGTTTCAATAGCGTAAATACTACAAAGCCCAGGTTTGAAAACCTGGGCTTTTTTCTTTCAATCCCGTTCGGGACGTACAACAACAAGATAAAGGTTTATTTTGAATTGCTCTATTTCGAATATGTAATATTTTCTATTTTCATAAAAACAATCCACTCACTCCAGTAAATTACATGAAGAAAAAAGATATAGCTTGTATAGTGGTAAGCACTGTTCTACCTCTGGGCTGATCTTTACCCACAAGTTTGGGATTCGTTTTTTGGCCCCCCTTAGTAAGGGGGGTAAGCACCGCAGGGGCTGGGGGGATTGAATGGTGCAAACAAAGGCTAATCCCCCTCCCCAACCCCCCTTAATAAGGGGGAATATCCTGTCCACCAGTTGTGGGTAAAGATCAGCCCTCTGGGTGAGGGCCGGGGTGAGGGGACTTTTGATTCACTTTCAAACCATCCAACTCCATCACTTCAACTCCGGCAACACCGTCTTGGGATCAATCGCTTTTGTCACTTCTCGTATCTGAAAATGCAGCACTCCGCCTTCGCTTTCCGGCGGACGGCCCGAACGCCCCACTTTGGCCAGTTCTTCACCACGTTTCACCTTCTGGCCCGGTTCTACTGAGATAGATTGATTGTGGCCGTAAACGGTATAAATGCCCTGGCCGTTTCGTTTTCCATGATAGACAATCACATAATTCCCCAAACTTGCTCCCATGGTATCCGAAGGCCCCCCCACCAATTCAACCTTGCCGTCGGCAGCGGCATACACTGGGGTTCCCATTTCAGCCCCCAAATCAATCCCTGTGTTCTTTTCCCCTTGCAAACGAAAATCGCGAACCACCCGAAACGTGTCTTTGATCGGCCATTGAAACCGCTTTTCAGCGAAATCATTTACCTCACGGGGGAACTCATGAACTTGCTCTTCTTTGGCTTTCGGGGTGGGTTTTGGAGTGGGCTGCGGTTTTATTTCTTGTTTCACTCGGGGATCATCTTCATATTCTTTCACTGGATCAGCCGAAACCACTTTCACTGGTTCCACTTCAACATCTTTCACCTCTATCGCGCGTGGAACCCACAATGTCTGGCCTGCCTGAATATGCGAGGGGTCTTGTATCCTATTCACCCGCTGCAATTCCCGCGTAGTCACATCGTGTTCGCTATACGCGGCAGCAATAGCTGAAAGGGTTTCTCCCTTCTGCACTTCGTGATACAAACCATCCCGACTCAGTGGAGTTTTCGTGGACCGGGCTGCAATCTGTTCCATCGCCTGATCGGCCGCCACCACTCGGCTCTCAAGCGCTCCGGGGATAAATATTCGTTTCCCCGCTGCCAAATGGTCGGGATCACGAATGTTATTGACCCGGCGCAGCAATTCCGGTGTCACCTCATAGGCATTGGCAATGCGGTGTAAGGTCTCGCCTTTTTGCACCGTATGCATAGTTCCGTCAATAACGGGAACATCGCTCGTACGCCGTTTAGGCGCCAGATTGCAACTCAAAACCGAAACCACCAAAACAATGGCCAGTGGAAAATAAAATCTCGTGTATTTCATTTGAATCCCTCAACTCTGAAGGTAAGAAAACACCTTCTTCATGTAAACAATTTTTGGAGCGCAACCGTCTTCGCCTGCAAAACCCGTAGGATGGGTCACGCCGTCCGACCCATCAATTGTAACACTCAACAAAACCATTCATATAAAATTGTCAACAACCTTTGGAGCGCAGGCGTCCTCGCCTGCATAATCAATCCTACATCCGACCCATCATGTATTACTCCATTCATGTTAACGATTGACTATACTCATTGGATACACCCAACAAGCACATTACTACTCACAAATTATATCCAGTATAACACAAGAATTAATAACAGAACACTCTTTTTGCAAAACTTTTTGACATCCCTCATCAATTGGTCTTCATCCGGTTCATAATCCGTGCGCGTTCACGGTCGTTTTCTGTATTTTGATGGATGTGAACGAGAATAGCCTCTTCTTCAGCGGTTAGTTCCTTAAATCGGCGCTTCAACATTCTCCGCGCCGTTTCCATAAACTTATCCAAGCGGTAATCCACCATGGCTTCAGCGCCCCCCCAGGTAAAACTGGGAATCACTTTGGGGGGGAACCCGGTCCCGAATATGTTACATCCCACACCCACAATGGTTCCCGTGTTAAACATGGTGTTAATGCCGGTGCGGGAAAAATCTCCCATCGCCATTCCCACAAATTGGCTATGGGTATTGATGAGTTCATCGTGAATGATGCATTTCACCGGCCCGTAATCATTTTTTAAATCGCTATTGTTGGTATCGGCCCCAATATTCACCCACTGGCCTACATAAGCATGGCCCAAAAACCCAACATGCTGCTTGTTAGAAAACGAAAGCATGATACTCGCGTCCACTTCCCCTCCCACTTTGCACACTTCCCCAAAGCTGCAGCCGTGAAAGATGCTGGTTCCGGTTTTCACCAATGTTCCTTTCCCAATATAACAAGGGCCCTCCACGTAGGTATGGGGCAAAATCTTCGATCCCTCTTCAATTACTATATCCCCATTCGTGGCATCTAGCACGACAGAAGGCAGAATAACAGCATCCTGCATCACCGTAATCCGCTTTTCGTTGATCAAGTACGCTCCCGAATGAATGACCCCTTCCTTTCGCCCCTCATAGCCCATGACTTTCACATCTTTCTCAATTTGAATGGGATTCTCATGGATCAAATCCCAAAAATAACGGGCTTCATTGCACTGAATTTCTTTTCGAGGCAAATGCGACAACTGTTCGACCGTTAGTAATTCCCCGGGTAGAAGTTTGGCGCATTCCTCAGCCGAAAGCCGGGCGGCCACCAAAGTATCTTCTTTGGTATAAATACAATCTTCCCCTTCCCAGGGAATCGTTTTCGCCAGATCTTCGTCCCACAACACCCGGCCGTTCACAAACAGGGCGGGCTCCGCCATCTTGGTGTTCACCCAAGCGCCAGATTTTTGTTTGCTAACCAGCGTACATAGCGCATCTCTCACCCAATACGCTTGAGTGCTTTCTGGATATGCGGATACTATTTTTTCAAATAGCTGTCGTGTCCCGCAAAGCAAATCAAACGCTGGACGCATATGAATCAGCGGCGTCAATTTGTGAACATGCGTATCTTCAAACAAAACAATCCGGTTCATCGCAGCCCAATCTCCTTATATCCGCTCTATATGAACGGGTTTATTGTCATATACCCATTTGTAATAATCATACCGTTTGAGTTTGGAGGCTGCCCCTTGATCCAATATAATGGTGGTATCGGCATGCAATTGCAATACCGAAGCGGTCACTTGTGAGGTGATAGGCCCTTCAATCGCCTGAGCAATAATATCGGCCTTGCTCTCGCCGCTGGCCACCAGAATGATTGAACTTGCTTCTTGAATGGTCCCTACACCCATTGTGATGGCGTAACGGGGAACATCTTCCAGTTTGCCGAAAAAACGGGCGTTGTCTTGCACGGTTTCTAGCGTGAGGGTTTTCATACGCGTTCGCGATCCCAACGATGAGCCCGGTTCGTTAAACGCAATATGCCCGTCACGGCCGATGCCGAGAATCTGCAAATCGATCCCCCCCAGGCGCTTAATTTCACATTCATACCATGTGCAAAACTCGTTCACATTATCCGCCGTGCCGCTGGGGATATAAATCCGTTCAGGCTGCACATTGAGATATTGAAACAAATTCTCATGCATAAACGTGTGATACGATTGGTGGTGGGCATTTTCCAAACCGTGATATTCATCCAAGTTAAAGGTTGAAATTTTTGAAAAATCCAATCCTTCTTCATTGTGCATACGAATGAGTTCTTTGTATAAGCCCAATGGAGTACTGCCGGTCGCCAGGCCCAACACGCAATTGGGTTTGTTTTGCACCAGGCGCTTCACATAAGTGGCAGCTTCTTTGCTCATGCTCTCATAATCATCTTTGATAATCACTTCCATTTTGTAACCCTCGCAATAAATAATTGTGGTTTTTTACCCGATCGTTCATCATGCAATGTGAAACCGGATAGTGGTTCCAACAAATTGTCAAATCCACCACAACAATAATAGAAAAGTTATAGCCAAACGTATATGGACAAAAAACCAACAAACCAAATTGTCTTTGAAAGACATTCCAGCAAAAAGTCTAATTTGGAGCGCAGGTCATAGACGCGCCTTGGTGGGCGTCCCCG
>CAZEZQ010000237.1:0-7539 GCA_964516245.1 uncultured bacterium
CAGACACGGGGCAGACACGGGGCAGATACGGGGCAGACACGGGGCAGACACGGGGGTCTGCCCCTACAATGGTAAAAATTTAAATATATTTTTTTGGAATTTTGTAGAATTTTTCAATATAGATAAATACTGGAGAAATCATTGAAGAAGATATTTTTGTTGGAACACAAGCCTTATTGCTTATATCACAGAATATTAGGAATTCTACTATTTTTGACGATCTCATCGTGGTCTCATGCTGAAATTGTAATCAACGAGATTCATTACCATCCGCGCAGCGATCAATTGAATAGTGAGTATATAGAACTGTTTAATCGTGGAGATGAAGCCATTGATTTGAGCGGTTGGCAATTTCAAGATGGAATAGATTTCACGTTCCGCGAAGGCACAACCATCGAGGCAAAATCATATCTCCTGCTTTGCCGCAATGAGATATTCGTTCGAACGCACTTCAATCTCTCATCAAGCATAAAAACAACAGGGAATTATGCGCCAGACCGTTTGTCCAATGCGGGTGAAGAAGTGCGTTTGGAAGACGCAGAGGGACGAACGGCAGACCGGGTGGAATACGAGGACAATGCTCCCTGGCCGGTTCAGGCCGATGGGGACGGCGCTTCGCTGGAGCTGGTGCATCCCAATGTGGATAACGCCAATGCGGCGTATTGGAAAGCTTCTATCATACCCACACCCGGCAAGGCCAATACTCAATTGGCTTCTGAACAACCTCCGCGTTTAATCCATGTAAATCAACAGCCAAAAATCCCCGCCAGCGCCGATGCAGTGGAGATTTCCATTCAAGTTGCAGAAGACGACGACATTCAATCCGTTCTACTGAATTACAGGGTAAATCAGGTGATGAGCACGACTTTAGAGATGGAGCAAGAAGGCTCCCGTTTTCGCGCTGCGCTTCCATCTCAACCCAATGGAACGGTTGTGGACTATTGGATTTTAATCACCAGTTCCAGCGGTTTTCAATTGAGTGCGCCTCCGGGGCAGGGAGACGGCCGTTATTTATATAAAGTGGATGAAAATCCGGTTGATACCGAATCCATTATTATTCATGAGATAATGTATAACAATCCAGTATTGCTGGATGAAGATGAAGAATGGGTGGAATTGTTTAACCCCAATTCATCATCAATGAATCTATCTCATTGGATGTTAAAAGATTCAAACGACCGCAATGTGTTCCGCTTTCCGCCCAATACAACCATCCAACCGAATGGGTATTTGATTGTGGCTCGGATGCGCAATCCCACTTGGCCGGGTCTGGTAGTGGATGGTTTATCTTTTGCATTGGGCAATGATGGGGATGAAGTGCGTTTGTTTGATCCCAATGGCAGATTGATTACAGAAGTGGAATACAGCGATCAGGGGGAATGGCCGGAAGGCGCTGATGGATCAGGGCGCTCGCTGGAATTATTGCAGGTTGGCCGTCCAGATGAAGAACCCAACAACTGGGCGGTTTCCACTCCACAGGGCGGCACGCCGGGGGCGCCCAATTCGAAAGCCATTGATGATCCAAATTACCGCGATTTCGATATTGTGATCAACGAACTGTTTTACAATCCAGAAGACGAAGAATACGACAACAATATAAACAAAGAATATGTGGAATTGTTCAACCGAAGCGGCCGCCCGGTGGACTTAAGCGGCTGGTATTTTTTAGATGGGATCGAGTTTGAATTCCCTTCTGGCTCGGTGATTGCCGCCAATGGTTATTTGCTAATTGCCAAATCATTGGCAGAGTATCCCAATGTGCCCAATAAAGTGGGCAATTTTTCGTTGCGCTTGAACAATGCCGGTGAGACTATCGCGCTGCGCAGCCGCAATGATGTAGTGATTGATTTTGTTGACTACAATGACCGTTTCCCTTGGCCAGCGATGGCCGACGGCCAGGGCCGCTCGTTGGAATGTATTTCACCCTGGGCAGATAACACCAAGGCGCAATATTGGCGCAGCGGGAACCCCTCCACCCCAGGCCAGGCCAATCAACTAGTACTGAACAACGCCCCGCCGCGTATCCGCAATGTTGGGCATACCCCTGAATTTCCCCAGGCAACATCCGGTGAACAACAAGTGGAAAGCGAAACCATTTTGCAAGTGGGTGATTCATTGCGCTATTTCAAAGGAGAAAGCCCACCACCTGGTGATTGGAATTCATTTGAATTTGATGATAGCAATTGGTTGTCTGGACGTTCTGGAATCGGGTATGGAGATAATGATGACAACACTGTTTTGAATGACATGCGTCAAAATTACTTAAGTGTTTATGTGAGGATGGAATTTGAGATTCAGGATGTTGATAGACTTTCATCCATAATGCTGAATATGGATTATGACGATTCATTTATTGGCTATATCAATGGGGTGGAAGTGGCGCGAGCCAATGTCAGTGGTTCGCCGCCGCGCTATAACGACAGTGCGGATGGGAATCACGAAGCAGGAACCTTTGAATCATTTGGTATTCCTTTGCAAGAAGGATTGCTGCGAGAAGGTAGAAATGTGTTGGCGATTGAAGGACACAATGTTAGTTTGACCAGTTCGGATTTAACATTAAAACCAGAATTGGAAACGGTCACAACCATTTCAACGGGAGGAAAATCGCAAGATACGATTGTGATTGCTGCGGAAGTTGACGATGCAGATGGTGTGAGAGATGTGGTTTTGCATTATCAGCGTTTGTTTGCGCCGTTGGGTACTGGTTTGATTTTGGAAGAGGAATATTCCGCACCTATGTTGGATGATGGGATGGGGAATGACGAAGCCGCCGGGGATTCGGTATACACAATCACACTGAACGACGTGACCGGTATTCGTCCAAGAGAGATATTCCGGTATCGTGTCAGCGCCCGCGATATTCATGGCGTTCAAGCGGAAGTGCCCTTGCAGGATGAAGAGATTCGCCATTTTGGATTGTTTGTCGAAAACGGTGATGATGCGCCACAATTTCCCACCTTGTATCTCTTTATGGAAAACCGGTTTTACCAGGAATTGATTAACGACCCGCAGTCTGATAGGGAAAGGCCCTGTGTCGCGGTTATCGATGGCGAAGTATTCGATATGTATTTTGGGGGAGGGGCGCGTTTTCGCGGCCATGTGCTGCGCAACAAGCCCAAGAAAAGCTGGAAGATTCAGTTTCCCAAAGGCAAAAAATGGGAGGGCCAGCGTGAACTGAATTTGAATTCCAATTATCAAACTTCACCCTTGGTGCGCGGCGAATCGGGATATATGGAACATATGGCGTATCAATTTTTCCGGGATATGGGATTCACGGTTCCAGACACCATGCACCGCCGCATTGTGTTGAACAACAGTTATTACGGCTTGTTTCTTCAAGTGGAGCAATACAACAAAGATTTTATCGACCGTCACGGCCTGCCTGAAACCACACGCATTTTTAAGGCCGGGGTAAAAGCGCGGCCTACGTTTATGACCCGTGAACCGAATTTTGAATCGTATGTTCGGAAATATGAATTTATGTTAGGGCGGGATGAAGATATACAGGATTTGATTGATTTTATTGAAACCTTAAATTCTACCAACGACCGCAAAGCCTTTTTTGAAGCCAATGTGGATATCCAAAAATACCTCGATTATCTAGCCGCCGTCGTGGTGCTTTCGCATGTAGATTCTACTGAGAAAAATTATATGCCGAGCAAACAGGCGGATGGAACTTGGATGGTTTTCCCTTGGGACATGAGCCATGCCTGGGGTGAAATGTTCGATCACGATTCGTTCCCCTTTATCGATGATTACAGTCTGCTGGATGGCGCTCAAGGGGGGAAATTCGGGACCAACCGAATGCGGCAGTTGTTTCTTGGAATGAATGAATATCGTGAAATGTATTATCAACGTTTGCGCGATTTTACGGATGCGCTTTTCACGCGTGAGCGTCTGGACGGTGTATTCGACTCGTATTGGAATTTTTTGGAAGATGCGGTGGAAGAAAATGTTGACCGTTGGAGCTCGCCGGGGCGGTTGGGCCGCATGGTTCCAGAAATGAAAAATTATGTGGATAACCGGAGTGAATTTATATTGAGCCATTCAAACGTGTTACCGGCGGACCGACCGAAGCAGCCGGTTACTGAAATGCCTGTGGAAAGTGGAAGTGTCAATAGCCGTACGGTTGTTTTGTCGGTGAATACTACCGGCGCCGTTCCCTTTGCTGCGGCGGAATGGATGATCCAACAAGGCGATGATAATTTCTATCAACCCATTTGGCAAAAACGGGTTCAGCCGGAAGGATGGGACAGCATTGAGGTTCCACCAACGGTGTTGGCTTCTGATTCTACCTATTATTGGCGTATGAGATGGAAAGAAGATGAAGGCGATGTATGGAGCGATTGGTCGGAACCGACTTCGTTTACGACCGGGCCCCAACTAGCTGTACCGGATGTTCAGAATGTGGTGGTTGCTCCACTCAATGAATCGGTGCGAATTGAGTGGGATATGCCAAAATCTTCTGACTTGCTGCGGGTGGATATTTTTGAAGGCAATGTGCTTGTTGAATCTACCGAGATCAATGACAATCGTGTGCGTATTCAAGATTTGGTGAATGGTGAAACTCATCTCTTCAATATTCGAGTGGTTACCCAAGACCGCAGGATGTCGCAAGGAGTTTTGGTGATTGCTACGCCCCGCGCTCCACTGGCTGTAGGGGAGGAGATTGCCTATTTTCGTTTTGAGGACAATTTGCAAGACGAAACCGGACGTTTTACTGGAACCACGTTGGGGAGCGCGTCGGTGGGAGAGCCGGGGGCAGAGAACCCCGTTCCACTCACAGGAGAAGAAAACACGGCATCTCTGCATATCCCGGATGAACCGGGGGCTGGATTTGAATTTGGCAGCATTCAACCGGAACTGGATGTGGATACTCTATTGACGGTTGAATGTTATGTGAGGCTGCAAGAAGATGCCTCTGGCTCGATGATACTGGTAGACCGCTATCGCGAAACCGGAGCGATTGAAGATAAGGTATGGCGATTCGGCATTGGATTGTCAAATCCCGGATCGTTGGATTTCTTCTTGAACGATGTGGGTTCGTTTATGGGGTTGGATGGCAGGCTTCATGTAGCTAGCGAGAGCGATATTGTTCCAACGGATGGGCAATTTTATCATTTGGCGGCGGTGATTGATTTGAGAGAAAACTCTTTCAACAGAAAAGTGCGCTTGTACAAAGATGGATTTCCAGTGGCGGCATCTATCGTGCACGATGATGGTTTTTCTGATTATGACAGTTTTCGCCAGGATAGTGATGCGCCTATTTTGGTGGGAGCCCGGCGCGCTTCGACCGGCACGGCGGATCGTTTGAGTGGACGGATGGATGAACTTCGTTTGACCAATGGGGCGTTGATGCCGATGCAGTTTCTCAAACCGGCCGATGTAACACCGATCGAACATTGGATGATGTATTAGAAAATTAATAGGTCAAACGACTTGAGCCATCTCCCCACTTCCCTATCATCTCATGGATTTCCTTCTAACTTGGTATCATATATTTTTCCGGATTCACTGGAATATCCCTGCGAACTCAGGAGGTTTGAATCTCTTGAATCCAAGATGGAGGCAAGCATGGCAAGCGACAAACCCAATCAATCGAGGCGTGGATTTATGGGCACAACGGCAGGATTCGCAATCGCACCTTTTTTGGCCAACCAGGCAAAAAGCGCAAGTCATCTGGAACCGGGTGAATTTCCCGTAGTGGTGATTGCGTCAGGAAACGGATTGGAATCGGTAAAACAAGCCCGGCAAATGATTCTGAACGGTGATGACCCACTCGATGCCACTATTGCCGGTGTTAACATCGTTGAAGATGACCCGAACGATACCAGCGTCGGGTATGGCGGCCTTCCCAACGAAGATGGGGTGGTCGAACTGGATGCCGCTGTGATGCATGGCCCCAGCCACCGGGCCGGTTCGGTATCGGCTTTGCAGAATATCAAGAATCCATCCAAGGTGGCCAAATTGGTGATGGAACATACCGACCATGTGATGCTGGTGGCCGAGGGAGCGCTGAAGTTTGCCAAAGCCTTCGGATTCAAAGAAGAAGACTTGTTGACTGACAATGCCCGTGAGAAATGGCTGCAATGGAAACTGACCCGCAGCGACAAAGACGATTGGATCCCTGCGTTGACCGATGAGGATGAAAAAAAGCGGGATACCGGCACAATTCATTGTGCAGGCATGAATCCAAACGGGGATATTTCGTGTGTCACCACGACCAGCGGTTTGGCGTATAAGATTCCAGGCCGGGTGGGCGATTCGCCCATCATCGGCGCGGGGTTGTATGTTGATAATGATATCGGCAGCTGCGGCAGCACTGGCCGGGGGGAGGCCAATCTGCAGAATTTGTGCTGCTTTGCCGGAGTCGAACTTATGCGCAATGGCATGAGTCCGGAAGAAGCGGGGCTGGAGATTTTGCGCCGGGTGGCGGAGAAAACCGTGCCCCGGCTGCTTAATGAAAAAGGCCGCCCGAATTTTGGATTGAACTTTTATTTGCTGGCCAAAGATGGAACTTATGCAGGTGTTACGATGCATGCGGGCGCCAAGTTTGCCGTGGCGGATGAAAATGGGGCGCGACGTGAGGAGTGTGTGCCATTGTATAAGGAATGAAATTGAAAAGTATTCCCATTTTCCTCCTGTTGGGACGGCTGTGATTAGGAGTGAGTCTCAAGTTGAATTGTAAGGATGCCAATTTGTTTTGTGGGGTTTGGCAATCTTGCGGGTGAATATGTTTTGAACCACAGATGGCACGGATTTGGAGCGCAGGCGTCCTCGCCTGCATTTGTTTAACTATATATCATCAAAATACGCAGGCGTCCCCGCCAGCATTGCAACACAATCACTTTGGAGCGCAGGCGTCTTCGCCTGCATTTGTTTAACTATATATCATCAAAATACGCAGGCCAAAGGCCTGCGTATTGTGCAGGCGGGGACGCCTGCGCTCCAAAAAAGACTTTTTGTTGCTTTGACGATTTATGATTGCTCTCGAAATTGATTCATTGACTGCAAATCAAATTTATCCATGTGCTTTTTGATCCCTTTAAGAATATGCTTAACTACAGTGGGTCCTTGATAAACGAAGCCGGTATAGAGTTGCAGCAGCCAGGCGCCGGCTTGTAGTTTTTCGATGGCATCTTCGGCTGTGAAGATGCCGCCTACGCCGATGATGGGTAATTTGCCTTCTGTATGTTCGGCTATTAGGCGAATCACTTCGGTTGAACGCTGCCGCAAAGGGGAGCCACTTAGGCCGCCGGTTTCTAGATTCCCAGTCTGGTTGGTGGTGTTGGCGGCGATGACTCCATTAATCCCACATTCTATTGCTAAATTGACGGATTCACGGATCGCTGAGTCTTCCAAATCGGGTGCGAATTTAACGAGCAACGGTTTGCGGGCACCTTGCACATTCAACTTGTTCATCCGCTTTGAAAGCGATGAAAGCAATCGTTCCAAACTTGAAGCCGCTTGCAAGTCCCGCAGGTTTTTCGTATTGGGTGAACTTACGTTGACCACAAAAAAATCACCATACGGGTAAAG
>CAZEZQ010000238.1:0-7538 GCA_964516245.1 uncultured bacterium
GTCTTTCGATTCAATTCCTTAATTTATCCTCTTATTTCACCTTCTTGAAAGGCGGCTCATAGATATCCTCATTCAATTTCAACTAATGTATTTTTACAACGAAATCGAATGTGAGAATATTCTAGCTACATAGAATACAATTCTCTTTCTTTTATTTTTTTCTCAAGAAATTCGAGCAACTCAACCTGGCTGGGGTTGATCTTGTCTTTGGCGGTATCCAGATCAAACCATTCAGCCCGGTCGACTTCGGGAAACACTTGCTCCTTTCCCGATTTCGGAGGCCATTCCATTTTGAAGGTGTTGCTATCCAATTCATCCGGATCGCATTCACCTTCACAAGCAAAAGCGTGTACTACTTTTCCCCCTTTTTGCTTGATGGTGGGCAATTTGAGAAACGGGCCTTCCGCCTGAATGCCGGTTTCTTCTTCAAATTCACGCTGAGCCGCCGTCAGCAAATCTTCATCTTTGTCAATTTCTCCCTTTGGGATTGACCAAACCCCTTTGTCCTTGTTTTCCCATAAAGGGCCGCCGGGATGCACCAAAAAGACTTCGAGGTCATCACCATCCCAATTATAGAGTAAGATTCCTGCGCTTTCTTTTTTTGCCATAATTTCCTTACACTACTCTTTTGTGATCAATTCAATTGTTTTCCAATATCCAGCTTCATAATTCCAACCGTCGGCCTGGTTGAGCAATTCCACCAGTACCGTTTGCCCAGCATAAGCGCTTAGGTCAACGTTCACACCTATCCAGCCATTTGTAGTTAATCCCACCTTGGCTTCCCGAACCGGCTCTCCATCCACTTTTACAATCAATGTCCAATCGCCTTCGGGATGATGGCCGATATCCAAGTGGAGGACCGTCTTCTTGCCTGTTGGAATTTTCACTCGCTTGCTGAGTACGCATGCTTGTTCTTCATTCAACGGATGGGTCATTAACACATCTTGCTTGCCGCGAAATTCATATCGCATGCCGGGGTCCATGTCAGAGCCGCAGTTCTCCACTGACCAACCTGATGCTATTGATTGTAACTCTTCCGTCAGTTTTTTCGACCGTTCTATTTCGCTCGAATATTTGGTGATTTGCTGCAACTCTGAATCTGTAAAGCGGCTATGAGCAATTGGCCCCGGTTCCCAGCATTGTTCCAATTCGCTCGGTTTGGGTTCCATTTTGGGAATGACAAAATATTCTTTCCCATCCTTCTGTTCAATTCGCCCTCCCGCCCGCAGCACCGCCTGGCGCACCAAGGTTTCTGATACATCGATCAATTTGGCAAAGTTGTATTCGGTATGGCTGAAATACTCTGAATCATTCAGCGCCGATGTGTATTTCTCCGGCAAATGTTCAAAGCCAATTGTAGTGCACAAAATCCCTGCGGCGTTGGATGGATTGCAGTCTGAATCCTGCCCGCAGCGAGTGGAGATGATGATGGTTTTATCGATATCGCGTTCACCGTAGAGCAAGCCCATCACAATGTAGGCGCCGTTGATTTTGGCATCGATGTTGAACTCACTGTTAGGCCCGGTGCAGGAAAAACGCCGGTAATCTGGGGTTAAATGATACTTTTCATTGATCAAGTTCCACGTTTTCACCCAGTCATTTGGATTCTCTTTATACCAACGCAACGTATCGCGGATGGCTTCGGCATATTGGCTGCCTTCTGGAATACAACGCAACCCGGCTTGCACGATCTTTACCGGATCGTCTTCAAAAAAGGCTTCGGCATACATTCCTCCGACAAATTGGCCTCCATACAGGCCATCGCCATAATTCATCAAACGGCCAAATGTCTCACCCAGTTCGATTGCGAAGTTGGGCAGGCCGGGCGCAATCAGGCCGGAATAATCGGCTTCGATTTGATAGTCGATATCATCCGCATGGCTGTTGAATTTTGGATGGCCCGAATCGGGCGGCGCGATCCCGTTGCGCAGATTTTCCCGGCCATACCGATTCGCATGCCACAAGCGGTAACCGCTATTGGCGAAATCAATGCCTGCCTGCCGTATACTGGCATCGAGCCCATACTTCTCCAGCGTACGCATAAAGGTCATTTCAACGTAAATATCATCTTGATGAAATTGATTCACCCGTTCGGGTTTCCATTCGGGCATCTCATCTTCAGGGATAATCTCGCCCTTCCAACCAAATTCAGTCGGCCCCCCCCAACCCACACCGGCCATCTGCCCCACCCAACCGGCTTTCATCTTGTCTTTGTATTCTTCGACAGAAATTCGGCGGTACTGTGTATCTGCCGAAGCAATCAGATTTCCAGCAATAAGCACACAGAAGATGGTAAAGAACAAATCTATAATTCGATTCATTGCAGTTCCCCCAAATTGGTAATTATTATAAAAATACCATACCACATCTCTTCTATGAAAGAAATATACATAACAAAGCGAATCGTGGAATAAATAAATCGATAAAAATAGTGAGTTTTTTGAGGTATCAATAATACACTTGATTATGTGTCCCAACAGTAATCAATTGAACCACTTCGTAATTATTTCTCTCAAGAAAAATGATTCTCAAATCGCCTCCGGCCGAGACCGCACGCCGGCATCGTTGCTTGCCATGCAAAGGGTGATTTTCTAGTTGAGGATCATAAGGATTTTTTCTAAATAATTTCAAGGCTTCGCTAACACGTGCCTTTTGATTTGGAGTTAACTTTTCAAGTGATTTTCTGAATTTTTTATGTGTGATAACTCTCATTACATATCTTCTACTCTAACCCAAGTGATTTGAGCGCTTCGTCCATTGAAGAAAATTCCTCAATATTTATCCCATTCTCAATTTCATCTTGAATTTGATCCAGTTTGGCTATGTCTTCTTCGGAGTAATTTTCATACACAATCTCTTTATAACTGGAGTTCAAAAAATCGGCTACTTTCTGACGCTCTTCAGGAGACAGTTCTTGTAAAATTGAAATCACTTCTTCAGCAGTTTTCATCTCGCATACCTCCTTATACAGTTCTCGTAATGACTAGCCAAAGATATTTGATATTTTGTAAAATCAATATCCACTGGGAGGGCGAATCTCCTGATGAGCCGCTTGAACGAGAAACCGGCTCGGCGGGAGCACGCCACGGCGCATTTGCAACCTCGCCCTCCTTATAAACTCATTACCTGTTGATTTTATTTAACTTAAAAATACAAGAGACAATTTCTCAGAATTTGCGTGTTAGAATCTATTATACTACAAAAACAAGTGAAATGTTGAATGAACTCATTTCAACGAGGGCATAAAGCGAATCACCCCTACCGCCGACGCGATGCACAATGCCGCCAGCACGATTGTGATCAGCACATTGCCATAGAGAAAATAGCCCAAACCAAACAAGGCGAAATACACCGCGAAGCACCCGCACATCACACAGATCAAACCGGAAGTCAGTTCTCCCTGTCCGGTATAGCCTTCGGTGTTGACCACCTTCTTCCATCCCAACGGCATGGGTTTGACCTTGTCAAAGAATGATTGCATAACATCTTGCTTGGTGCTGGGTGTGAGAAACGTTGCCAATAGCCAAGATGCGGTTGTAATAGCGACCCCGATGGTTAACCGCTGCCAATGCACTACATCGGGAAAGCCGAATTCAAAAATAAACGCCACCGCAAACGAGACAAACATCCCGGTGATTTCGCTCCACGCATTCACCCGCCACCAGAACCAGCGCAGCAAATAAATTGAGCCGGTCCCCGCGCCGATTTGCAGCAAGATGGTGAAGCCCTGCAATGCATCCTGCAGCCAAAACGACAAACCGCAGGCCAATACCATTAAGATGACTGTGATGATTCGCCCCACCATGACGTAATGCTTTTCGCTTTGTTGGTTGGAAATAAAGCGTTTGTAAAAATCTTCTACCAGATACGAAGCCCCCCAATTGAGATGCGTACTAATCGTCGACATATAGGCCGCCGCCAGCGAAGCAACCACAATCCCCAGCATCCCCGCGGGGACAAAGGTCAGCATGGCAGGATAGGCCAAATCGTCACGGACCAAATCGGGATTCACATCGGGAAACTGTTGCCGCAGAGCATCCAAATCAGGAAACACCACTAACGAGGCCAACGCCACTAAAATCCACGGCCAGGGACGAATGGCGTAGTGGGCGATGTTATACCACAGGGTTGCCTTCATAGAGTGTTTCTCACTCTTCGAAGCCAGCATACGCTGCGCTATATAACCACCCCCGCCCGGTTCCGCTCCGGGATACCATACGCTCCACCATTGGATGGCGAATGGAATAATTAAAAGGGGGACCACTTCTTCCCACTTGCTGAAATCGGGGAGAATTGCCAACTGGCCTGTAACATTCGGATGAGCCAGCAAACCACTCAATCCTCCCACAGACTCAAGGTTCACCGCATAGTAAGCCGCGCCAATGGCGCCGGTCATAGACACTACGAACAAGAGCAGGTCGGTAACCACCACGCCCCACAATCCCGAAAAGGCCGAATAAGCCGCGGTAACCGTGCAGCAAATAATGATAGTAGTATAGGGATCGAGGCCCAACAAAATATTTGATACTTTCACCGCCGCCAATGTCACGTTGGCCATCACTATTACGTTAAACAAAAGGCCCAAATAGATCGAACGAAAACCACGTAGAAACGTAGCCGCCTTGCCAGAATAGCGCAGCTCGTAAAAAGTAATATCGGTAAGAACTCCTGAGCGCCGCCACAGCTTGGCGTAGAAAAATACCGTCACCATCCCGGTGAGCAAAAACACCCACCAACTCCAATTGGCTTTCACTCCGCCCGTCCGCACCAGATTGGTGACCAAATTGGGGGTATCGGTGGCAAAGGTGGTGGCTACCATCGAGGTGCCCACCAGCCACCAGGGAAGGTTTCGCCCCGAGACAAAAAACTCATCCGTCGCCCGCCCCGCCCGGCGCGAGAAATACACGCCAATCGAGAGAGTCACCAGAAAATACGCCGCAACCACACACCAATCAAGTAAAGAAAGTTCCATAACCGTATCCCCATAAAAATGAAATGGATCACAAACATGGATAACACTTTAAGGAAGAAAATTGTGGTGGGCAAGATGAGGGGTGGCAAACAGACGCGGTGGCTTGGTATTCTTGTAATTAATGCGTACTATAGTTGATTGAATCACGAAAACATAATAAAGAAGAAATACACAAAAGTATTTTGAATTACAGATGAGTCGAATAGAAAAGATTTCACTGTTGACGGCAACGAGAGTTCGAAGCCATAGGAAAATTTCTTACTATATATAAAAAGATAGTTGCTATGAGTAGATTGGAGAGTCTTGAAGACTGGCAAACAACTCCATACCATCTCTTTACTCATTGGGTGACTGTAGGATAGTAAAATAGTTGGTAAGATTGAGAGAATAATAAAACATCAATCTTTCTTTTCACAAAAACAAACGTATATTTAGTTGAATATCTATTGCAAAGAAGGTTATAATGAATTTATATACAGACAAAAAATATTTGGGGTTATACTATGCTAAGGTAAAAACACTATGAACGAATCAAAAATGAATGAATTAACACTGTCAAAGTATATTGAAGCAAAGTCGAAATTGTTTTCCTATATTCTTTATTCAAGAAATTTCACTAAGTCATTTGATTCCCTACTTCAACCGATTGAGCCGAAAACGGCTTCAGATTTTATTAAGCGTTTCAGCAGCAGTTCATTGGTGAATGTGAAAGGAATCGGAATCACGCTAAATTCAAATAAGGAAATTTTACCTGTATTTTTTCTAACCAAATTTGATTTGTTTGAACCCCGAGCGTTTGTAAACGAGATCGATTTTTTATCGGAACGAGATCAAATTCCTATTGATGATTTTGCCGTTTTATTCACAGGGCCCATCCTGGCCAGAGGACGGCCTGTTCAACCTGGAGACTCGATTGGCACATTGGGAATATCACCTGATGAAACAGGTACAATAGGATGCATCGTGAAAGACAATCGGGGGGATTCATACATTCTTTCCTGCAATCATGTATTGGCAGCTTTAAATCGTGGAACAAGACATGTAACAGATATTATACAACCGGGTGTTGCGGATGGTGGAGGAAGCGTGGACCGCATTGGTGTTCTTTATGATTATCAATATCTTCATACCGATGGAGTGACTCCCAATGAGATCGATGCCGCCTTGTGCAAACCTGACAGTGCCAGTGATGTCTATCCAGGAACTTGGATCACAGGCATGGAGACCAATCCGAAGTTCAACACCAAAGTAAAAAAAACCGGTTGGAAAACGGGTAGCACAAATGGCATAGTAAAGATATTACATGCTGATATAATAATGGAAAAGGATACGTCGGATATTGTGATGCTCGATCAAATCGGCATTTATGGAGACGGTTCTTCACCAGTGTTTAGTGAAGCAGGTGATTCCGGATCGATTGTTCTGGATGATAAAAATGAGGCCATCGGTATGCTTATCGCATCCGCCACTGCGCACGATTTGACTTTTGCAACTCCAATTGAGAAAGTCCTTACCCACTTTTACATAACACCAGCGTAAATAGGATATGGGAGTCTTCTCATGAATCACTTCTTATGGAATTTACAAAAAGAGGCGCAACAAATTTTTCTGGGCAACCCCTCCGTCATTGGCGTAGGGATTGCGCACAATGATTTTCCAAAACTGCTATTTATGCTGTCAAAGGATTCCACAGAAACCAAAAACGAAATCAAACGCTGGGGTCACACACGGGATGTTGAAGTCGATTTTCAAGTCGTTGGTAAAATTACCTAATTTGAATAGAAAAGGAGCCTTCTACCCATGACTGAATCGATGAACCGGACACTTGCTCGCTATTTAATCAGTGGATTGCCTAAACCGCCTCAAAAAGGAAGTACAAAAGCAGCAAGCGCACCCACTGCTTCTCCTGTCGGACCATTTGTCACGACCAGCAGTATCATCACGTTTCCAGTGGCTTCCACAGTGGTTTCAATCATCTGGGGATTGGCAAAGGCAGTTTCACCGACTTATGGTGCTTCTGTAGTAATACCTATTATAGCCGCGTTTTTGGTAGGGTTTTTTATTTATTACATCATTACGAGCCAACCTGAAACCAAACCGAAAACCAACATAGAGTGGAACATCGCACGCGGTATTGCAATCATCAACAGCCTCTATTTAGCTGCAGCAGCATTGGGGATTGCGGAAGTAGGTAGTAACATAAGCAGCAATGGCTCAAGTGGATCATAGGTGATGAAACTCAATCGCCATAATTTGGAATTACCGGTCGATTGATTCATATAAATATCAATCTTCAGGTTTCAACGTTGAAATGTTTTAGATTCTTACGCATGATTTGTTAGAGTTTGTCTCTCAAACGTAATTAAGTGCAATATCATCAGCATTCGGGGCAGACGCTGGGGCCTGCCCCTACATTAAGAAAATTTTTGGTTCGTTTTTATATGAAGCCAATGCTTCAGCTATTTGTGACATGGAAAGTATCCATTTAGCAGTATGAAAAAACAAATCTTTCCAGCCCCAACGGGGGCACAATAAGATAGCCCAGGGCACTCGCCCTGGGAATTGG
>CAZEZQ010000239.1:0-7524 GCA_964516245.1 uncultured bacterium
TACCATGTTGTTTTAACCTGCTGTGAATTGTTTATTTTTCTTCTTGCAAAGATATTATCACAATTTTGAAAACCGATACAAAATAAATTCCAGCATCATCAAATAAACAAGAATAAGGTTTCTGAATAAAGCAGGTTCAAGAATACAAAGAACAAAATGGGCAAGGTGATTAAAAAACTGGTTATGGCAGGATTTGGGTTTATGCGTGTTAATGAATAACGAACGACACCTAATGAATAAAACAATATTAAGGTTGAGACCGATATGACAAGATATTGAGTCATAATTTTGGGATTTAAGATCTGGCTGACAATGGAGAAAGCGAGTACTTCGACGAAATAATAGACGGCGCAACGGTTTAGGTCTTGCATAAAATTCCTTTGAATCTACTACAGAATACTGAAAAATCTTTCCCTTTTTCATGTAAAATTTCTATGATATCAAAACCCATCTTAAACGTAACCTGGCCGGCACACAGAGGTCTGATTGTCCATTAAATCACTACAACAAACCGGGGCATGGATTTCTTTCCATGCCCCGGTTGCGAATGTGATTGTGAATGTGTTCGCTTTGTTTGCGCTTACAATGCTTCTTCGGCCCGTTCGCCGGTTCGAATGCGCACGGCGTCGGCAAGATTGTAGATGAAGATTTTGCCATCACCTACCTGGCCAGTGTTGACTGCGTCACGAATGGTATCGACGACTTTTTCCGTCATATCATCTTTGATCGCAATTTCTACTTTGATTTTCGGCAGAAACGAGACTGTGTATTCCCGTCCACGGTAGAGTTCGTGATGCCCTTTCTGCCGCCCGAATCCACGCACCTCGGTGATGGTCATCCCGATGACGCCTAGTTCCTCCAATTTGGCGCGCAGGTCTTCTAATTTGTGTGGTCGAATAATGGCTTCAATTTTAATCATAGTTTATTCCCCATCGTTTAAAGATCGTGTCATGCCGGGTGACAGAAAATTGTAACCCACTTCGCCGTGCAGAGACAAATCAAGCCCGGCGGTTTCATCTTCAATGTTCACTCGGAGCGAAGTCACAAGTGATAATATACCCAGAATTACGGCTGTACCAACTGCAGCCAATACGATCGCCGCCAAGATTCCAACAATCTGTATCCCAAGCTGGCCGGCGTTGCCGTAAACCAAGCCGTTGACTCCGCCGAACTGTTCGTGGGCAAACAGTCCTGTGGCAATGGCGCCCCAGGTCCCGCCGATGGCGTGAACGCCAAAAACGTCCAACGAATCATCATAACCGAATTTTGGTTTCAATATAAATACGCCAAAGTAACAAAATACTCCAGCACCGATTCCAAAGACCAATGACCAGGGCACACTCACAAAACCGGCCCCCGGTGTAATGGCTACCAATCCGGCCACTGCCCCAGTAGCGGCACCCAACAAAGTGGGTTTGCCTTGAAAGAGCCATTCAACAAACAGCCAAGTCAAACCGGCGGCTGCAGCGGCTGTGTTTGTGGTGGCAAATGCCATGGCTGCGGTTCCGTCGGCAGCCAGTGCGCTGCCCGCATTAAAGCCAAACCATCCGACCCAGAGCAGAGACGCTCCGATGAGGGTAAAAGGCAGGTTGTGGGGGGGTTGAGATTGGTTGGGATAGCCGCTTCGTTTGCCCACCATCAAGGCCGCCACCAACGCCGAAACACCGGAACTGATATGAACTACGGTTCCACCGGCAAAATCCAACGCGCCCATTTCACCGATCCAACCGCCGCCCCATACCCAATAATGAAGCGGATCATAGACGAATGTGGTCCACAACAAAGCGAAAAGCAAATAGGCGCCAAAACCGATTCGCTCAGCGACGGCTCCCGAAATGAGAGCCAGAGTAATCACGGCAAATGTTCCTTGAAACACAGCAAAGAGAACATGTGGGATGGTTCCATTCGCTTCGGTGCCTACACCCTCGAAGCAAATGTATTCAAATCCTCCGATATATCCTCCAATATCGGACCCAAATGAGAAACTGTATCCCCATAGCACCCACTGCACGCTGATCAGGCACAACGCAATAAAACTGTGCATCAATGTCGATAAAACATTGCGTTGGCTGACCAAGCCACCATAAAATAACGCCAGTGCTGGCGCCGTCATCATAACGACCAAAGCAGTCGCTACAAGTATCCAGGCTGTATCTGCTCCATTGATTTCCGCCTCCGCTTCTTGAGCGAGCACTGGCAGGGTGAAAGAGGTAAGCAGAATCAACATCAAGATACATACCTTCATTCGTTTGAAAAGCCTAAAGTGTTTCATTCTTTCAACTTTCCTTTCCGTCCCATGAGATTTGCGCCTCATATCAACTTTGGGATTGTCTTAATATCAACAAATATTGATATTGTTCGGTAAAATGTCGAAAAAGCAGCAATTGTGCCATCTTCCTGATTTTGAACAGTTTTATGGGGAGTTTGATATAAGTAGTATGATATGAGTGGATTATGTCATTAATGAATGCTTCAATTAAATATTTAACAAAGGTAAAATTCAAGCAGTATCTGTTTAAATTCAATCAATTGTTCAGAAAAAGGCAGGGGGCCTTCCATTAAGAAGGCCCCCGAAAGACTAAGGGTTTTTGCCGTGAAGCCTTGCATCAAAGTGCTTCTTCGGCTCTCTCTCCCGTTCGAATACGGACCACATCGCTGATTGGAAAGATAAACACTTTGCCATCTCCCACTTGGCCTGTGTTGACCGAATTTCGAATGGTGTCTACCACTTTTTCGGTCATATCGTCTTTCACTGCTATCTCCACCTTGATTTTGGGTTGAAAAGCAACGGTGTATTCACGGCCGCGGTACAGCTCGTGATGTCCCTTTTGCCTCCCAAACCCGCGGACTTCGCTGACGGTCATTCCCGTCACGCCCAATTCTTCCAAGGCGCCGCGAAGCTCTTCCAGTTTATGGGGTCGAATAATCGCTTCGATTTTATTCATTTTCTATTTGACTCCTCGTATTAGGCTGTTTTGATTCTCAATTTCAACACCAAGGTTAAATCGTGGCGCGTGATGGGAAATCGTTGTATGCCGAGTAGGCATGCTCACCAAGATCCAGGCCTTGCATTTCTTCTTCTTCGTCCACTCGCAGCCCAATGGTGACTTTGATAAGGAAGAAAAGGATTAGGGATGCGCCAAAGGTCCAAATAAAGGCAGCTGCAATGCCGAGCAATTGTACGCCGACTACGCTAAGATCGCCGCCAAAAAACAATCCAACATTGCCGCTGTAAATCTCTTCTGCGAACAGTCCAGCTGCCAAAGTACCCCAGGCGCCGCAGACGCCGTGAACGGAAATCGCGCCGACCGGGTCATCCACGCCAATGTTTTCAAACATCAGAATGGAATTGACAACAATGATCCCGCCAATAATTCCAATAATGGCTGCGGATATCGGGCTCACATCCGCACAGGGAGCGGTAATAGCCACCAATCCAGCAAGTGCTCCGTTGAGCGACATGCTGACATCCGGCTTGCCGAACATGATCCATGAAGTGATCAATGCGCCAACCACACCACCGGCCGCGGCCAGGTTGGTTGTAACGGCGATGACTGCCATGGCTCCATCCATCGTGGTTGTACTGCCTGGGTTAAAACCGAACCAACCCAGCCAAAGGATAAACACACCCAATGTAGCCATAGGGATGTTGTGGCCGTGAATGACTTGGGGTTTGCCGTCGGAAGAATATTTACCCAACCGGGGACCCAGAACGATAGCGCCAGCCAAACCCGCCCAAGCGCCAACCGAGTGCACTACGGTTGATCCGGCAAAATCAATAAAGCCCATACCTTCCAACCAGCCGTCACCTGCGAATAGGCTGCCCCATGCCCATGATCCGAAGATGGGGTAAATCAACCCTGTAACAACGATCGAATAGGCTATATAAGCAGTAAATTTGGTTCGTTCGGCTACTGCCCCTGAAACAATCGTGGCGGCTGTTGCGGCAAAGACGGTTTGAAAGATAAGAAATGCGAAACTCCAAGTATCCAAACTACCATCTTCGGTCGTCATATAACCCATCAAGAAAAAGCCGTCGGTTCCAATCCATCCACCGGCTGTGGTTCCGAACATCAAGCCAAAACCGAGCATGAAAAAGACCAATGAACCGAAACTAAAATCCAACAAGTTCTTCATGAGTATGTTGACAGCGTTTTTGGCGCGGGTGAGTCCACATTCCACCATGGCGAAACCAGCCTGCATAAAAAACACCAGAAACGCAGCAATGCAGGTCCACAACAAGTTACCATTGGATTGTACAACATCCGCCGTGGTCTCATCCTGCGCAATTCCATTTGGAATTGCCACCAGGCAAAATAGCGCCAGCATTATAAATAAAGCCGGCAATCTGTTATTACGGTTCCTCATAAGCATTGGAAAGGTCACTCCTTTCAGAATTTTACGCAACATTGTTAACCCATTTCAGACAGGCTGTTCCCGGGATACTCCTGATCTCGATAGGTCAAACTCAAATTGTTTCAATCTGAATTGGGCAACCCTCGTGCCAAGATTCAAAAATCAACACATATTGTTGTAAGTGAAATAGAATGAAGGCCTTGAGAAAGGCTGTTGAAAAAAGGAAATATGTTCAGAAGAAAATAAGATAGATGAATAGCAACAGTTTTATTAAAAAACTGTTCAAATACCAACAGGGTGCAATTGTTCAAAATTTGTGGAAAAAATATAAAAAATCCCTCTCTACAGAGAGGGACTTTGTTAACTAGCATATTATTTAGTTTCTTTATAATGCGACGCTCATTCGAACTTTGGCTTCTTCTGGCCGTTCGTATTCAAAGAAGCCTATTCCAGATTTTACGCCCAAATGGCCCGCCCGAATCATCTTTTTTAGCAATGGGCATGGCCGATATTTCAGATCGCCAAGTTCGCGAAACATGTGTTCCATCTGAAATACCACTGTATCAAGCCCCATGGCATCGGCCAAATGCAGGGGTCCCATCTCCATCCCGCATCCAAGTTCCATCGCTTTATCAATATCGGAAGCAGAAGCAACCCCTTCCATCAAGGCGTAAGCGGCTTCATTGATCAAGGGGACAATAACACGGGTGGTTAGATAGCCCGGCCATTCAAACACTTCAATAGGTGTCTTTTTCAAATCAATGGCAAACTGGCGAACGGATTTGTATGTGTCATCGGATGTATCCAAACCACGAACCAATTCAATGATAGGTTTTTTGTGGACGGGAGGCTGGAAATGCATGCCAATGAAATTACTCGGCCTACCAGATTCTCGGCCTAAGTTGCTAACAGAAAGGGTAGAAGTATTGCTAGCAAAGATTGCGTCTCGCCGGCAAATTGAATGAAGAGATTGGAAAATATCGATTTTCAATGAGAGGTCTTCATCTACCGCTTCCACCACCAAATCAATAGAATCGAATCCTTTGTAATGATTCGTAGTGGTAATTCTTGAAAGGGCCAATTGCTTTTCTTTTTCAGTGATGCCCCATTTGGCGACTGAGCGATCGAGTTGTTCTGTTATGGCCGCTAGAGCCCGATTGGCCGCTTCTTCTGAAATTTCCTGCAGAATCACTTTAAACCCTGCTTGTGAAGCAACCAGCACAATACCCTGGCCCATAGTCCCGCCGCCTACAACTCCTAGTTGTCGAATCTGCATGATTTCCTTCCTTAGATTGGTCTGTTCCAGTTTTTATGAGCCCTCATACTTACTTGATTCGTTAGTTTGTCATAGTTGATCTTGAATTCAATATCCGGTTTGACAATTGTAATACATCATCCCGCCGAAAAGGTTTTGTTAAACATGGGCATTGATATTCTGCGATATAATCAGCATACCGTTCATCCGTTAAATCTGAACCCATCAAAATAACGTTTGTTTTAGGGAACCGGTCATGAATAATTTGAGCCAATTCGATACCATTAATATGCGGCATTTGTATATCTGTGATTACAAGATCTACCGGATTGGCCTCCAATAAACGGGAGGCGGCCTCTCCATCTTCGGCTGTGTTCACAGTATAATTGGCTTGAGTATAGATCGACTTTAGGATGGTCCTAAAAGAGGGATCATCATCAACTACGAGGACAGAAAATTTAGCTATATTGCCGTTATCCATGATGTCTTCTTTTTTATTTTATATACAGCAGATTGTATGCCAATTTATATTGAATGCAGGAAATAAATTTAAAATCTTTAAGTAAATGTTTTTCAAGCGATTATAATCTGAGAAAAAGAAAAATATATGAACTTATTTTCGTTCAACGTTGTCATAAGTGTCAAAACTACACAAGCAATCTGACGGAATTGTCTTATTTGATCAAATTTTATTTTTTATAAAGACAGTAAAGAATTGCTTTTTTGTATAAATTTGTTGGTTACTTTAATAGCAAAAGTTCCTTAAATATTTTATTATTACGTATTGGTTTGTTTTTGTAAAATAATCTAAAGTTGAATGGCAAATCATCCGATAACAGATAATGATATCGTCTGTCTAAATGTTTTTAGAGTATTTAATAAATAGATCATGGTAAGCGGACCCAGTGCTGTAGGAAGCACACCTATCATCAATTTCAGGCCCGACCCCGGTGAACCGGCGGTTCGCCTTTCTGCGCGTGAACCTCAAACGGCAGGATTGGTGGCGGGTCAAGAACTGCGCAACGAAACCCGTCTGCGATTGCGGGCTATTGCGCGCGGAGATGACGTACTTTTCACCAACCGCACTTTCACGTTGGGGTTGGGGCAAACAAGTCCGGTGTTTCAGGCGGGTTTAACCTCGGTTGTCACCCGTTCGGACCCCAATGGAGCGGCTCCCAACCAGCGTTTCGCTCCCACTCCCGCTGGCGGAAACCAAGAAGCCCAACAATCAGAAGAAGGCCGGCAAACAGGTGAGGCCGAAGAAACCGAAGAAGACAATCCACTCGAACCCAAAAGCTTGCTTGAAGGAGAAGCAACTGAAAAAACGGAAGAAGAATTAGAGCAGGAAGAACGCGATCTTGAGAGCGAAGATTCTCGCCTGGAGCGAAACCTTGCCCAAGCCCGATTGCAGCAAGAGCGGGCATTAGAATTGGGAAATCTCAATCAATTACAGCGAGCACAGCGGGAAGAGGAAGAATTGGAACGCGAACAGGATGAATTGGACAAAGAGCTGCAGCAAGTAGAATTAGATCGCTTGGAAAAGCAACTCGAAGAAACCCTTGGCGCCACGAACCAAGCGATCACCGATAATCTCGAAGCAGCAATTGGCCCACTGGATGTCTTATTTGGCTTACAAGTGGGGCAGGGAAATCAAAAAGACCGCGAACCAGCCTTTCAGCCTACCACTCCCATAACTCCCGAACCTTTTGATAACACCTTTTTCGCTCGAAAGCGCTAAAACGCACTACATCTCAGCACAGCAAGTAAATGCTGAACTATTCATTCTATATTATTGATTGATGGGTCAATAACGCATCGAACCTCTTACTTAAGAGCAACCCACTCGCCCCGGCGAGCAATATCAACAAGAAACGAAAGTGCTTCAATAATGTTTGCTCAACAATCCCCTCGCC
>CAZEZQ010000240.1:0-7518 GCA_964516245.1 uncultured bacterium
AGTTTCGTCCCTGGCAAAGACCGCACGAAATGGAGAGAGGAGAGTTGCACGGGTTGTTGATCGTTTTCGGTTTGGAAGTTGACTGTAACTTGTTCGTAAGCGGTTCGGCGAATCCATGTGGATACTCGAACAGTATCGATTATATTCACATCTTCCATCTTTCGTGAATTGAACAATTCTTTGTCTTGAAAATAGGCCGACCATTCCACTCCATCTTCTGAACGGAAAGTGCGAATGTTTTGATTTTGATTCACTGTAACATGAATATATCCATTCACCCGGCCGTAAATGGAAAAAATGTGTGGAATGCGGGAGGAAGAGATTTCACTGACGCGTGCTGGGGTAGAAAATGTATCACTCCCTGGAGTGTAAACCGATACATAGAAAACCGAGCGGGTACTGGAGCGGAGTTCTTGCAAAGATTCTTGCTGCTCGCCCAAGGCTGCTGAGCCTATCGATTCAGGAGAAAATTCCATTTGGCGCTTTGTGGATATGGCTTCCGGTTGAGTTTCAATCCAGAGCAAATAAGCGCGGTTGTTTTCTACAAAAAAGCGTGGAGAAAACGTATGTTCTTTTGAATTGGTAATTCTTCTGGGGGCAGACCAGTTTTCACCATTATCGCCGCTTTCGACCATAATAAGTTGGTAGATCACATTTTCACCGGTTTCAATTTGGGCCGGCCAAACCACTACGATTCGTGAATCCACCATGGCAATGGCCGGAGCGCTGCAAACTTGATATTCTGGAGCGAGTTCGATTGGCACTCCCCAGTTTTTGCCCCGGTCACGCGAAATTATCACTTTGATAGATTTTTGACGATAGGCGATATAGACATTGTCGCCGTTGGCAGCCACCGCAGGGAGAGCGACCCGGTTTTCAAGTTCGCTTTGCTGCTGGAGATGGCGTTGTTCACACCACCCCGTGGCTTGGGCATAAGAGAAGTGGGGCTGCACAAGTAGGCCGAGTATAAAGAAGAAAAAAACGGACCCCAATATAAGCAAGCAATTCGGTTTCATTCAATAATCTCCATGACTGAAATTTGGGCGGTTTGCCCGAATTTACAAATTTTTCTATTCGTACATGATACTTGGACATGAATAGAATTGGAAAGGCTCTTAAGCCTCCTCACTTATCTGAAAATACAACAAATTTTAAAAATTGTCATATTTTCTCGTCATTTTTGCCCAAATAACACAAATCAATCACCAAACGCTCCATCACCATGATTTTCAATGATTCGGGTGAACCAGGTTTCCCCCCTTTGAGATCGTTGTCGGCGCCTTTGAGCAGCGACAAGCCGGTTTCGAGTGAATGCAGTGAAAAGCGGTTGCTTTGTTTTTGATAATTTTGCAGCGTCCACCCCCGCATTCCGGTTCGTTTGGTGATTTCATCGTTCGTGGCTTTTTCGGCCTTGAGGGTTTTGTAATGATACATTTTCCGGAACAACGTTGTGAGCAGCCCGGTGAGTTGCAGGGGATGAGTCCCGTGGTCGAGTAGATTTTTTAAAGACCGCACCGCTTTCGCGGCATCATTGGCCGAAACCGCATTGGTCAGGTCCCACACTTCATTTTCGGCTTCAGATTGTACCAGGCGGCGGCAGTCTTCTAAAGTGACGGTTTGGCCTTCATCGGCAAACAATATGATCTTATCCGCTTCGTGAACGGCGCTCTCAGGGTCATCCCCACATGCCTCCAAGAAGAAAGTGAGTGCATCTTGATCCAGTTTCACGTTGTTTTTCGCCAGGCGCTTTTGTATGATTTCGCGCAGCTGCGATGGCGTGGTCTTTTTTAGTTCCACTTGCTGATCGGGTTTGAGCGCTTTGAGCAACATGCTCGAAGTAACTTTTTTACTGCTGGATAGCAGCACCAGGGGAATATCTATATGGGAATGGGTGATGAAATTTACGAGTTTTTCTAAACCTTCTTTTTTTTCAAGAGTGGATTTTTTGAGTGTATCCACCCGGTCTAGCACGACAAGTTTGTTTGGAGAGAGCAGCGAAAAGGAAAGGACTTCTTCAATCGCCCGGCCGGTTTGGCCTTCCGATGCATCGAGATCGATACGTTCTACTTCTTCCTTGCCGAAATGATCTTTACGAATCGATTGGATGGTTTTGGCTCGCTGCAGCGTATCTTCGCCCATGAGCAAAAAAATATGGTTGTTTTTGAAACTCATGATCGAGTGGAAATCACCAGCCTTCAAGCAAGCGGCTGAGCACATCTTCTGAGATGGCCATGGCTACATCTTCGCTTCGGGTTTGTGCCGGTTCGCTTTGCAAAAAGAAATTGCCGGACCCATGAAACGGCACATCTTTCATGATCGTTTTGCCGCTGCGGGTATCAGTCACTGTGACAGAGACCGTGACATTCATCCCGAATCCGACGGCACGATCGAAATCAGAAAAAGCGAGTGGCCGAATTCGGATAGTTTGTATGGTGGTATCCATTTCAAGATCGGCACTCGATTTGGGTTTAATACGCAAACGTCCGTCACGCTGAAAGGCGTTGATCATGCTTCGGGTAAAGCGTTCTTCCACCCCGTATTCCAGTGTTCTGTTGTCAAACAAAGAAATATGAATGGATTTGTATTGTTCGTCCAACACGGTGGGCGAGGTGGCGCAAGCCTGCACTAGTAAGAATGCAGCGAAAAGTAGTAGGATCTGAAAGGTATTCGATTTCATGAGCATGGTTTCAAACGATTAGATTTACCTGTATTGTTTCGAATTTGTGGTTGCTGTCAATGCAGATTACTCGTTCACCCAATCAAATGTATCCAATTCCCACTTTTTGTTAAACAATCCCATACCGGCTACGGACCCATCTTGTTTGTAAATGATGAGATCGGGCCGAACCACATCGTGCAATGAACGTTCAATTTGGGCAAAAGTTTTGAGCGCTTGCATCCCTTCATCATAGGCCAAATTCAACTGCACATAACGCTTTGCACTGAGTGGGTTGGGTAGAATCACGCTCATCGCTTGTTCTGGTTTTAGCGTCCAATCCCCCAATAATTTCTTGGGATCGGCAAACGGCTTGGCTTCGTTTTCACCAAATGCCTTTTTCAGGTAATCCGAGCCCCCAATTTGGGCAAACAGAACGATATGATTCTCGGCCATGATCTCATCAGATAAGTTGTTTTCTGCGATCACAGGCCATTGCACATCTTCGTATCCTTGGGGGACCGACTTTAGGAGCGCATAGGTCTGTGCCAGTTGGTTGCTTCTCGTCGAACCTTCAGTCGAATAAGCATACACATGCTTATGATCCCACGCTTCATGCAGGCCGTGAAAGCCGGGCAACAAGCGGTCTTCCGTTTCTTCGCGAAACTCCAACCATTCACCATTTTTGCGTATATACGAGCGGGTTTCGGTTTGATAGGCGCCTTCATTAACAAACTGGCCGTCGATGGCCACTTTGATCGAGTCGCGGCGGAAGAAGTAATCATGCACAAAATTCAAAGTTAAGCGCTTGACGTTCTCGGTCTGAACCGAAACCTTGCCTTCTTCGGCATGGGCTTCGATACGCGCCAATGTGCGGATTTCGGCAGGCTCATCGATTGATACCCAATATGCCGAACCGCCCTGGGGATTTCCCGTTTTGTAGATGACATGGTCTGGGTTGGGATCACGTTCAAATTTGGAGAACCAATCGAAGATGCGGTCATCTTCATACCCGGGGACCCAGGCATCATGCCCCACACCAGGGTACACCTCGAGTTCTGATTGATAGCCCAATTCCTGCAGTTTCTCGTGCATGGTTTCCGAATGCGTTACTGGGACTGCGCCATCGGCGTCACCGTGCATCATCTTGATAGGCAGATGCAAGGCATTTTCTGCAATTTCGATAGGAGCGAAAGCGTCTTCGATTTTCTCCTTGCTGGGTGGGCCTTGTTCTTCTGGGTCAACCCGCACGCTTGCATACACATACCCGCACACCGGCGCGATGGCGGCAAACATGCCGGGATGGCGCAGGCCAATTTTGAAGGTTCCCCCGCCACCCATCGAGAGTCCAGTAAGATAGACGCGGTTGAAATCAACATTGAACATCGATGAGACTTCGTCCATCACCGTAAAAACATCCTTCTCAGCGAATCCCTCATACGACATGGTTTCATATCCGTTGGGCGCCACCACTAAATAAGGCACATCAGGTAACTCTGGCATAGAGCGCTTGGCCTGAAAATCGTTTTCCCCCCGCTTGTTGCTCAAGCCGAACACCCGCCTTAGGGCGAGATGGTGGTTTGACCAGGCCCCGTGCAGCATCACCACCAACGGCCATTGTTTCTCTGAGGTATAGACTTCGGGTACATAGAGTGAATAAGGTTGAATGAGCTGGTTCATTTCAGAACGGTAGCCGCGAAGTTGATATCCGGTTTGACCAGCGAAAGGGTCTTCCTTATCTTTGATGATTTTAACTGTCATCTCTTTCAATTGGTTGAGCCGATTTTTCAGATCCTCCACGCCACTGGGAGGATCGTGCTTAGCACGCTCCAGCAAATCATTGGCAAACGCCAAGGCGGCCCATATACGCTGGTGGTTGATTTGTTCTTTGCGGTGGGCTACTTCTTTCCACCAGGGTTCGGTGGTTGTGGTTTCTTGTTCGAATTCATTCAAACGATTAATTTGACCACTGATTTCGTCGCAAAAGCCCTTCAGATAAGTAACATTTTCATACGCCACCACTTGCCAGCCTGTTTCTTGCTGGGCTTCCAAAATAACTTGATACTCTCTATGAAAACCTTCCTCAAATGGAAATTCAAATGTATGAGTTTTCAAGCGGACCAATTCTCCCAAATTTTCCAATTGAAGCAACTTTCCATCATCACCTATGAGTTTCAAGCGAAAAACACTACGGCCACTTTGGCCGGACTCATTTCGTTCAAGCTGCATTTGCTCATAAGGTTCAATAGTCACAGAAATCTGATTCCCTTGAATGACTACTTGGGGCGTGACGGTGAGTTCAGCCGTAAGGCGTTGAATCCTGGCAATTTCAGCATGAGCAAAGTCGTTCATAATGGCGAAAAGTCCAAAGAGTAATAAAATCGAAATCGTTTTGTTTTTCATCATTTATTTCGTAGGATGGGTCATATCGTCTGACCCATCAATTCCCATTTTTTTTAATCTAATTTCACTTTCCCTTGGCTTTAATCTACTCTATAAAACCATGATAACGCCCCATCCAATAGGGCAATAGCCACGCGCCAGGATCATCAACACTCTGACTGCCCCCACTATCCAAGCGATACGGATTGGCGTTCCAGCGTCCCATTGGGCGTTCGCCGGGTGGCAGCACCTCAACGGATTGCTTCCGGTCAAAGCGGCTTACATGCCGGTCGATTGTGATATCCAAGCGGTGTGAATTTTCCACCGGCCAACTCACCAGGCTGATGGGCCATTCGCGCAGCGTCCAAAGCGCTCCCTCCTGGCCGTATTCTTCCACACCCGACGCAGCGTAGATGAAATTCCATAATGTACTTTTCTCTGGTTGTTCAATTCTCCATGATCGCTGCAGGCTCTTTTGCAGCGCTTCTTGCAAGCGTTCATCCTTCGCATAGCGGATCAAATTGTAGTACGGCAAAAATGCCAGTTCATCGTCTGAATGATTCACTTCAGTAGGTTTGGTGATTTTTTGGTTGATTATATTCAGCAAATAGCCATGTTCGTTCACCAATTCATCATAAGCCAGCATATACTTTTCATTGCCTGTAATGTGATGGGCAGATATAAGAAAAGAGAGAATTTGCAACGAATTTAAACCCCGTTCGAGATGCCAACTGGGGTCTTGGTTCAGTTTTTCAGGAGCCCATACCCCCCAGCGGGTAGGCTCACCATCGATATCGATGAGGTAAAACCCGTTATCGACCACATGGTTCATTATCCGCGATACCAACTCACGCACGCGTTGCTTCTCGTCTTCAGTTTCTGCTATTAGATCGTACACGATGGGATAGACAAACATATGCCCCACCAGTTCATCTGATGAGGTATCGCCTTTCCATATCCACTCGCTGTCCGGGCTTTCATGCCATTCACCGCCCGCTTCATGCGGCTCCCCTTTTTTAACGTAACTGCGGGCGAAGAATCCGGGTTTTCCGGTCACGCTCTCCAAGCGTTTCATGGCTTCAAAATGATACCAGGCTTTGTTCTTTACCTCCTCATTTCCAGTAACCGCATATTCGAAACAGAGCGAGGCCAGATAGATTGCGGTCCACAAGCCGTCGTTGTCGTTATCTCTTTGTGTGTATTCAAACGGGCGTGAGAAATCATTCAAATGAACATCAGCCACCAGGCCATGCCGGTCATGCCGGGGATAAACCAGCGATTTGTAGTACTCCGCTTTTTCAGCAAGAGTCCACTCTTTGAATTCAATTTGGTTGATCCCCTTCTCTGTCAATACGTAAACCGCATTGTCCACGCTGGCGATGGATTTCACTTGATTGCCCAACAACCAGCGCGGACCGTGATAATAGTTCCATTCATTATTGTGATGCCGAATCGCGCCTTTACCGGTGCCGATCCATATTGAATTGTCTGCAGCATGATGAAGAATGTTGATTTGGTTGTAGGGCAGGCCTTGTTGGCCGCCAATTCGCTCAAAGGTGGAGTCAACCTTTTGTTGATTGATGCAGGCGGAATTTCCGATCCATAAATTTCCAGTTGGATCAAATGCTAGGGAAGTGATCGCTTCGTCTATCAAACCGCCTGTGTATGTGTTACGCCAAGATTCACCATTATATCGTGAAAGGGAATTTGCCGTGCCGGCAGCCAGGCCATAGCGGTTATTCGCTGTGACCGTATTGACTGGGCTTTGAACAGAATCGATTTTTTGAATTTCTTGCCTGCGCCGGGAAAATTGAAACAGCCCGTTTTCTGCGGCAATCCACACGCCGCCGCTTTGAGTAACGGCGATCCCAGCCACTGGGCCAAAATCATGTTGAAGAAATTGTACACGCGCACCTGGAGGACTAATAAACACGCCATTCGGCCCCACGAATAGCCGTATGCCCCGCTGTTTGGGGTGAATGTACATCCGCATGCCGCCAACGACTTCGATCTGCAAGCGCGAATCAATTTGCCGCCAACGGCCTTCACTGAGAACCCATAGGGCATTAGCTGTCAACACCCATAGTTGGTTTCGGTAATCGGCTGCTATTTGAACGATTTCATCGGGTTCGACATTCGGCAGAGTTACCGGTATTGATTCTTCCTGCCAAAAGATTTGATCGCTCTCCCCGGTCCATGAGCATTGAGGCAGGCAAAGGAAGCAAGAAATAAATACAATGAATAAAATAAACAATGAAAATCGTTTCACTGTGTTTCCTCCCGCGTTTGGATTTGAAAGGAATGATAGTATCATTAAAACTCATCTTCGAGTGTTATGAGACAATTAAACATAGGTAGGTAATTTTATGGACTGTCCATATAGGATTGGATACGGTTTCGATTTGCATCAATGGGAAGCGGGCCGTAAGTTGGTCTTGGGCGGGGTAGAAATCGCTCACAATATGGGGCTCAAGGGCCAT
>CAZEZQ010000241.1:0-608 GCA_964516245.1 uncultured bacterium
CAGTATTTGCAATATACATGGCCGAAAAATTATATTGTTCGTGTGGCAGGATTGTTTGGTATCACTCCCAGCCGGATGAAGGGGACAAATTTTATCGAAGCAATGCTTCGGCTTGGCGCAAAAGGCAATCCATTGCGTATTGTATGTGATGAACGTCTCACACCAACCTATACCTATGATGCAGCGAAAGTGATTCGGCAATTGGCCGAAACCAACAATTATGGGATATATCATGTTGCCAACCATGGAGGTTGCACGTGGTTGGAATTTGCAAATGAAATATTTAAACAAGCAAAGATGGATGTTGATTTAGAACCCGTTACGGCTAAAGAATATGGAGCGCCAGCGAAACGGCCGCTCAATTCGTGTCTCTCCATAAAAAAAGCCGAAGAGATGGGATTGGGTCCGATTCGTCCCTGGCAAGATGCGCTAAACGACTACTTGGAAAGACGAAAGAAAATTAGGGGAGAATGATAAAAACTCTGATTTGGGGTTTCACTGAAAGTCTGGTGGATGCAATTTATCCGCCACTCTGCCCTGGCTGCCAAAAAGCATTGCAATGTGACGAAGAAATTATTTGCCGTGACTGTTTGTCTGGTTTGGAACCC
>CAZEZQ010000241.1:618-7517 GCA_964516245.1 uncultured bacterium
ATTGGAACATATATAAAACCAGAAAAAGATGGTACATGCCGGGAATGTCCACCCAAACCCATTGGCTTCAAGAGGGCGCATTCATTATATTCATACCAAGATGAAATCGTAAAAAATCTGATACATGCATTAAAGTATTCATACTTGACATCCATTGCAAAACCTCTTGGAAAATTATTGGAAGAAAAATTCGGATTGGGGTATGCAGAAGAAAAATTTGATGCAATTGTTCCTGTTCCACTGCATAAATGGCGTTTTCGAGACCGTGAATTTAATCAATCTACTCTTTTAAGTCAAGAAATTTCAAAGAAGCATCATATCCCAATTCAAGAAAACCTTCTTATTCGGAAAAAGGCCACTCCACCGCAAAGCAAACACCCAATTCGGGAAAGGCATAAAAACATTATTGGAGCATTTGCTTGCCCAGAGCCCACAAAAATAAGTGGATTACGGGTTTTGGTAATCGATGATGTGATGACAACCGGCGCAACAGTAAACGAAATAAGCCGTACATTAAGAAAGAATGGAGCAAAGTCTGTATGTGTATTGACTCTTGCAAGAACATTGGAGTTGAATGTTTCATATAAAAATAAACAAAGTTTATAATTAGTGGATACGATTCGGCAATAAGTCTTTTTTGCAACGAAGGTCATAGACGCGCCTTGGTGGGCGTCCTCGCCTGCAACAACATATAGTGCGCATTGGATGTTTTTGTTACTATATATGGTGCAATTATTTTCTAGATCGGACTTTTTGCTGGATCTTCAGTAGAAGGGAACAAAATAAAAAAGAAAATATGGGAACATATGAACCCTTTCAATATGGGATAATTGTATGTGGAAGCGAAATATTGAGTGGAAAGCGCAAAGATAAACATTTTGACTTGATTACCCACGCCTTGTCACCCAATGGAATGCATTGCTGCAAATTCGAAGTAGTGGGAGACAAGTTTGATGACTTGACAGACTCTGTGAAATTGTCATTCAAACGTTATGCGCTTACTTTAGTAACGGGAGGGCTTGGTCCAACAGTGGACGACATCACAAGGGAATGTATTTCAGAAGCGACGGGGATCGCTTTGGAAGAACATCCTGATGTGATTCAGATGATCCAGGACCGTTTTCACCGTATGGGCCGGAAGATGAAAGAAAATAACAGGATACAGGCATTGGTTCCCGTTCAAGGTTCGTATTTCTATAATCACAATGGCACCGCCCCCGGGTTAATTTATGATAATAATGAAAATGTCGTGATTGCACTGCCCGGACCACCTCGTGAACTGAATCCAATGATAAACAAACAAGTTCTTCCTTTTCTAAAAGAACGGTTCGGTGTAGAAGATCGAAAGATTTCACGTTCATTCTATTTTTGTGGTTTGGGTGAATCTGATATCGATCATGCACTTCGTCCCGAATTGCAAAAGTATCCCGAAGTAGAAATATCTTCGTTGGCGCATTTTGGGATGATTGATATTACGCTCTCATTACCCGAAAAGAATGCAGAGAATTTACAAATCTTAGAAACCTTTGGCGGATTTTTGCACAAAAGGTTTCACGAATATATCTATTCTGAAGAACATTTTTTGTTGGAAGAATGTGTTGGCCATTTGTTAAAAGAACGAAATCAAACAATTTCTGTGGCTGAATCATGCACCGGTGGTCTCTTGGGATCAAAATTGACCGACATTGAAGGTTCTTCATCGTATTTTGTCGGCGGCATAATCGCGTATAGCAATCAAGTCAAGCAAGAAAAATTAGGGGTTTCTGCAGAAACGCTTGAAGCCCATGGCGCAGTAAGTGAGGAAGTGGCAACAGAAATGGCGCTAGGGGTGAAGAAGCAATTTGATAGCGATTGGGGAGTTTCGATAACGGGCATTGCCGGACCCAGTGGTGGAACGGTAGAAAAACCAGTAGGGACCGTTTGGGCAGCAGTTGCCGATATTCAAAATCAAGTCTACCCGTTCCAGCTCAGTTTGCCTGGATCACGTGAATGGGTGAGGCAACGATCCTCTGTTTACGCTTTGGATCAAGTACGCCGGCTAGTCGTGGGTGAGAAGCCATATCGAAAGAAAGAGTAAGTTAATATCTTTCCCTTATTGCCGAAAATTCATTTGTTGTATAGAATAAAGAACACTAAGGTTTAACATGCCTTCCATTCTCTCTGTTGGTAAGAGGGCAAGACGTGGTTTTCAAGAATTTTATTCGAAAACATGATGCGCAAGAGTCCGGACCTCCCAATTCGGATGAACGTATAACCTTTATGGTTAAACGGGACGTAAAAGAATTTTTGGAAACGGGAAAATCATATTTTGATGAAGGCAATTTGGAGGAGGCGATCGATTGCTATAAAAAAGCAATAGACGCCGACCCGAGTTGCGCGCTTTGCCATTTCAATTTGGGTTACGCCTACCACGAAAGTGGGCAGCATGAATTTGCCCGCGAACGATACGAAAAAGCCATCGAACTCGAACCTACCAGTAGTTTGTTTTTAGAACATATTGCCCGTTTGCAATTTGAAACGTTGGACTATAAAGAATCGGCGAGATTCTTTCAACGCGCTTCTCTGGTGGGGCCTATACAACCTGTCAGCTTGGGTTTGTGGGGGCGGGCCTTGTTTGAGCAGGGAGAATACGAACAATCAATTGATGCGTTTGAGCGTCTGCTTGAGCAGCATCAGCGAGCTGAGATTCAGAGTGGGGCACGGTATTGGTTGGCAGTTGCAAACACCAAACTAGGGCGTATTGCTGCCGCACGGCGATTGGCCGAAGGAATTTTGGGATATGATGAGGTTGACCCGAAAATACTCAATGATTTGGGAGAGAATTTTATCGAACATCGCTGTCTGAGTTTGGCGCGCCGCATTTTCGAACGCCTGGCGATGGAAAAAGAAGAATTGTTAATGGCGCGCCTACGATTAGAAGATATCCGCTCGATTGAAATCCAAATTGAAGATATGCTGCCAAGACTATTCGAAGGTGACGAAGAGCGAACCCTACACCAAATTCATGCTCTCCGTGAATTCGGCAACGACCGGATTTCAAAAGCGTTAATCTCTCTCTTGAATTCAGAATCAGCTCCTATTCGTGAAAGCATCATTCGCTACCAAACCCAATATGGATATAATGTTTCTAATTTAATTTTACCCATGCTGGAAGACCCGGTATCTTATGTGCGAGATGCTGCATACGACTATTTTGAAAAATTGGATGAAGGTTGCTATGTGCATGAAGTCTTGAAAGGGATTGATGACTCGCTCATTGCAATTCGCAGCAAAGCGATACGATTTGCTGGGCGTTTCGGTTCAATGGAAAACCTGCCTCAGTTAGAGATGGCGATTACGGATCCGAAAAATCGCGAAATAAAAAACGAAATTCGCTATTCGATTCAAGCCATCAAAAAACACTACCAACAAAAAATGGATTCACTCAGCCACATGAGCACCCAGCTTTCAACTCAAGAACTCCCCAGCACCAAAGATTGGCGTTTTTGGATGCTTCTGCTTTTGCAGTTTGTGTTTATTGGTTACTTTATCTACGTGATCTTGTTTAAGTTTTAAGAGAAAATTTCTAAAAGATTGTTTCTCAGAGTAGGGGCATCTGCCGCGGCGGACAACGTGCCCCTACAATCAATAGTTTGAAAAAAACATCAAATATCTTTGCTTAGATTCTTACTTGTGAATTGTGCGAAAATCTCTCTCAGAATAGTTTTATTGTCAGTGAATTCAACATTTGGGGCAGACACAGGGGTCTGCCCCTACATTTAGAAAATTCAAATATTTTTGGTTAGGTTTTAAGTTTTAAGAGAAAATTCTCTTGCGTGAAAAGACGGAAAAACAGGTGAAAATTAAGAATTAATTTATCGTCTTAAGCCACTCCTTCAAATCATCAATGCTTTGAAAATCAAACAGAGCCTCACCCAGGTCTTCCATTTGTGTGATTGAAAGATTTTTTATCTGTGCTTCCAAATCTGGTGAAATGCTTCCAAATTTTCGTTGGAGTAGCCGAGAAATGAAGACAATTCCTTCTTCATGACGTCCTTTTTGTAATCCTTCTTGGTGTCCTTCTTGATGTCCTACTTGTAGTATTTCTTGATATATAACTGATTCACGCATGATTCCCTCTTTAAATATTTTCTGAATGTGTTCTTTTTTAAATCGTAATCCTGCAAGAATTTGTGCACAGCTTGAAATCATTTCTCTTTCCGCTTTATTATCTATCTTTTTAACATGTTCGGCAACCTGAGATAACAATTCTTCTGGATTGCTAGTCTTTGCTAATGGCGCTAAAGGCAAAAATGCTATATCTTTTAAAAGAGAGTCTGGCTCCTCCTCCCATATCCGTACAATCTGAAACGAATGTGAGGTATTTCCATAAACGAACTTGTTTTCCAGTTGGCGTGCAGCTGGAGTTTCTTTCAATAAAACCACGATTTGTATAATTGGTTTCCGATAATCACGATACAAACGTACCCAATAATCCAACATTCTCAATGGAATGGGTGGCTCGCTGCTCAAGACATCCACCTGAAATTCAATGTGCATTATGCAATCTTGTGCCTGTAAGAAGATTACAGAATCAGCACGAATTGGTTCGTTGCTTAATTCGGTTTCCATTATGGTTACTGGAGTCACAATGTTTTTAACTTTCCAAGCAGCATAATGTTCCGGATATTTTTTACAGATGAATTTACAAATGTTGTCAAAAGCCATAATAATGAAAATTACGTATCCTTACGATTGTAATGTGTAACTTTACTCTTCCGGTTTGGTTTCTTTCTCTTCGCTGACTCGTTCGGCAGATTCATCTTCTAAATGAATCTTTTCTGAAACTCCAGTTTTTCGAGATTCCAACACTTCACCCAAATAATCGGGGAGTTTCACGCCCACATTTTTGGTCAATTCATGCAAGGGAGGTAATGATCCAACCATTCCACTGAGAAAATCTGCGGTTTTGGTTTTGCCGTCTCCATTTTTGCCATTATCCCAAACGGTGATTGAATCGATTTTTAAGTTTGATATCGCTTTCACTTGTTCTTCCACCAATTGGGGGAGCTTTTCTGCGATCATCATCAGGGCTGCTAGTTCTGCTTTGTTGCCACAAGCATTGACCAGGTCTTGGAAACCGAGGGCTTTTTGCCTGAGGATCGCTTCTATTCCATCGGCTTCGGCAGTCATCATCGACAATATGCCGTCGGCCTCACCCTTCTTAAGACGCCGGGTTTGTTCGGCTTCGGCCTCGGCAAGGGTCTCGATTCGTTGTTTCTCGATCTCGGCAGGGACGATAATATTTGCCTGTTGAGTGGCTGTTTCCCGGTTGGCTCGTTCTTGCTCTGCCAACATTTCGGCTTGATAGGCTTCTTGCAGTGCTTGGGCGCTTTTCACCTTTTCGGCCGCCGTGGCCAGGCGTTCGGCTTCGGCTTCTTTTTCCCGCCGGTTGGCATTGGATTGCGCTTCACGAATTTTGGATTCGTTTTCACCCGTTACCGCATCAGCCTGTGCGTTGGCCACCCGAATCCGCTGATCGCGCTCGGCTTCTGATTTCCCGATTTCACCATCGCGTTCCTGCTCGGCGACTTTTCGCTTGGCATCGTTGATAGCGCGGGCAGCCGCTTCTTTCCCAAGCGCATCGATATATCCAGAAGCATCGGTGATGTCTTGAATATTGACGTTGATCAAGCGCAGTCCGATTTTTTTCAGTTCGACTTCCACACCCGAGTAAATGTTTTCAATCAGTTTTTCCCGGTCCGCGTTGATTTCTTCAATGGGCATGGTAGCAATCACGACCCGTAGTTGGCCGAAAATGATGTCTTTGGCCAAATCTTTAATATTATCCATCGTTAGCCCTAGCAGGCGCTCGGCGGCGTTTTCCATAATTCCGGGCTCGGTAGAAATTCCAACCGTGAAGGTTGAGGGGGTGTTAACTCGAATATTCTGCAGCGAGAGCGCGCCCTCGAGTTTGATATCGATCGGCACAGGTGTGAGATCCAAGAATTGATAATCTTGGATAATCGGCCAAATAAAGGTTCCCCCACCGTGGTAGCATTTGGCTGATAGGCCCTTGCCTTCGGCAGTTGAGCCGCTGACTTTTCCGTAAACAACCAATATCTTGTCAGAAGGGCAACGCCGGTAGCGCGAAGCGAGTGCAAAAACAGTAACAAAGAAGACTAATACAATGGCGCCAATTCCGTATAAAAGATCCATTAGGTTTCCTCCGATTGTGTTGAAGATAAGGGTTGAACCAATAGCGTGACGGGATCGACCAAATCAACGACCTTTACCCGTGTGTTGCTGGCAATTCTCTCTGTGGCATCAGTAAATGCCTGAACGAAACGTACCCGGCCTTGAATCGAGATTTCGACCTGGCCGGGTCCGGATTGATTGGGTGGGATGGGAACATACACTGTAGCAATCGTACCTACAGCATTCTCGTAATTGATGTTACCGCTTGAACGTAAGCCATAAAGCGATTTCATCAAATAAAGAACCAGAACCATCAAGAATGATCCCACGAACATAGCAATAAGAACGGTGAGTGGGATGCTGAAGCCATTTTTGAGACAAATAACACCTGACCAGCCGAATCCTACAGCGAAGGCGACAATTGTTTTTGTAGAAACCAGCCGAATATCACCGGTTTCATCAATATCAACATCGGCATCATCTGCGCCACCGACAGAATCATCTCCAAAACCGATGATCAACAATACAGTTTGAATAAGAAGAAAAAAGGTTCCCGCAATCCCAACAGCATAAAAGACTTGCAATTCAGTAGAGAGAGAGTTCCACCATTGCTCCATGCTTTCCATGATGATTCTCCTAAAGGGGGAGAGTTCTTATTGTTATTACTGACGATCCGGCAAAAAGTCTTTTTTGGAGCGCAGGTCATAGACGCGCCTTGGTGG